>JADFPM010000043.1 GCA_022562335.1 Chloroflexota bacterium | reverse complement strand
TAATCGTATAGGGACCAGGCAAGCTCGGGGCGATAGCCAGCCTTGCGGCAGAAGGCCAGCGCGTCGTCGAAGTGGGCCGCCGATTGATCCAGGTTGCCCAGTGTCTGGGCAAGGAGCCCCAGCACGCGGTCGGAACACACGTACAAGATCATGAGACCCGGCGAGGATTTCAGAGCAGCGTAATGTTCCTTTGCCCTGCCGCTTTCGCCTCGCATCACCGCCAATAGGGAGGCGCCGGCCCGGGCCCACAAGGTAAAGAAGGGAGTCGCGGTGGGTGACGAAAGAACGGCGGCGATCGATGCTTCGCCGGGATGGGGATCTCTCACCTCGCCGGATATGCTGGCGGCTATGGGCGATGCCAGGGCCAGCGTCGCATTGGCGGTGGTCGGCCCGGCCGGGGACAGGCGGATCACCTCTTGCAGACGCTCTAAATAATCCTGACCCTGAGCGTAGTCACCAACCTGAAACTCCAACAACTCCCGCTCGATGAGAAGGCGCGGGTCCATAGGCATCAGGTTCAGCCCCCGGTCAATGAATTCCCGGGCGTCGTCCCATGCGCCCTCAAGCACGGGGACCATGCTCGCGGTGGAAAACGCCGTGGCCAGCCAGTAGCGGTCTCGCAAACGTTCCGCCGGGTCCAGGATCGTCGATGCTTGGCGCTTTAAACCCTCCAAGTCTCCTATGGTCCTAAAAGTCAATGCCGCCCAGTAACGAGCCCCCACCTCGGTGCGGAGGTCGTCCGCCGCGCGGGCCAACTCGATGGCCCTTTGGCTTCGGTCCACGGCCTCCGCGAAGTGATGGTGCCACAATTCTATCTGGGCCGCATGGGTAAGGGTGCGCATTTCCAGGCCGGTGTCTCCGTCCCGCTTGGCGATGGCCAGGGCCCGTTCGAAGGAGTACTGTGCCCCCTGGTAATCGGCTTCTTCCATCCCCTGGACATTGCCGTAAAACGAAAGGAGCCGCCCGGCTTCGTGGGAATGGTCGGGGGCGATCTCCAGCGCCCGGGCAGTGAGATGGCCGATGCTGGTGCTTCGCTCGGATAAAACGGGGCCGGGTATCTCCGCGATGGCCACTATCCGGCTCAGGTCCCCCACCCCGGCGTAATAATCGAAAGCCCGGGTGAGGTTGTGATATGCCTCCTGCAACTCCAGCCTGGGCAGGGTAGAAGTCTGGGCCAGTCCCAGTCCATACAACAGCTCCGCGGTCTCGGCGTCCACGACTTGCCCGGAGCTTGACGAATCAGCGTGCTCGTCTTTCGCCTCTAAGGCCCGTTGAAAATGGTCCACGGCGTCCTGGTGGGCGAATGCCGCCAGCGCCCGCTGACCGGCCAGCAGCGAGTAGCGCACCAGCTTTTGCGGGCCGGCTAATGTCTGGGCCTCGGCGAAATGGTGGGCCAGCTCGGCGGCGTGGGCCTCGGCATCATTCCCGTAAAGCTCCTCCAACGCCTCTCCTATGCGTGAGTGGAGCCGTACCTTGCGGCTGGTGGTCATCTCTTCAGCCAGTGTTTGCTGGATCAGCGCGTGGCTGAACTGGTAACGGTCCATTTGGCCGGGCACGTCCTCGATCAAATGGAATGACACCGCCTCGTCCACCGCCTTAAGCAACTGGTCCTCGGACATCCCGCTGCTAAGGATGTTTAGCAGCCGAAAATCAAATTCGCGGCCGATGATCGAAGCGGTGGCCAGCGCCTGATTACATTGTTCCGATAGGCGGTTGAGACGCCGCCCGATCACTTCCCGCACTCCTTCTGGGATTCTCAGTCCTTGAGGTGTGCTTATATGGCCGGCGGTCAATTCGCCGCTCTCCACCAGCAGCCTGACCACCTCGGTCATGAAAAAGGGGTTGCCCTCGGTGTGGGCATAAATGGCGCCGGTTGATTCCTGGGAAAGCTGGATGCCGGTGGTGGCTTCGATGAACTGGCCAAGTTCATCCTGGCCCAAGCCGCGGAGCGCCTGGCGCCGAAAGACCGGCTCCCGGGATAATTGGGCCAGGGTCTCGGCCAGGGGATGCTGGCGGGAAAGCTCGGTGTCACGATAGCAGCCCACCAGCATGATCCTATACTGGCCCATTTCGCGGGCCAGGAATTCCAGAAGCAGAAGCGAAGACCGGTCGGCCCAGTGCAGGTCGTCAAGCACCAGCAATAAGGGCTGATTTTGGGCCGCGTTCTTCAGGAAGCCGGTGATGGAGTCGAAAAGACGGAAGCGGGCCGCCTCGGACTCCAGGGCTGGAGGCATTTCCAGATCCGGCAGTTTACCCCGTATGTTGGGGACGATCTCGGCGATGTCGGCTGCGCCCGGACCCATCTCGGAGGTAAGTTGTTCTGAACTGGCCTGTTGGACGTAGGCCCGCATTGCCTGGACCCATGGCCAGTAGGGCGGCGAACCTTCCTCCTCATAACACCGGCCCCAGAGCACTTGAACCCCTTGTTGCCCGGCGTAGGAAGCCAGCTCCTGGCAGGTGCGTGTTTTACCGATGCCCGGCTCACCTACCAGCATGACCAAGCGGCCCTGCCCCGACAGGGCATCATCTAAGGCCCCTCGAAGCTCGGCCATCTCCTGCCGGCGGCCGACGAATATGCCGGGAATGTGGCCGCTGGACATCGAACCTCGCTCAGGCAGGGACGGCGGTTCTGTCATGGCGTCAGTATAGTGGCGATGGGGAGGGGTTTCCAGTGCCGGAAAGGGCTGGGAAGGCAGGTTTTTTAGAAGGTTTTTTGGCGAAAAGAGCGGAAACCCACGGTGTTTCCGCTCCAGGCTAGATCAGCTCGGCTTTTCGCCAACGAAGAGCCAGTATCCCAACTCGCCGGCGGCCACCAACTCCCGGATCCGGGCCACCAGGCCGGGCGCCTGCCGTATCATCTCATTGTCGTCTGGGCCGCCAAACGCCCCGCCGGAAATCTGTTGCAGGATCGGCAACGCGGCCAGTTTGGCGTCCACGCCGTCCAGTATCTTGAGCACATGTTCCGAGGCGTCTTCCTGGTGGGTCAGCTTCAATCCAGCCGTTTCCATCAGCTTGGCATACCCATTCACGTCGAGGGCTTGGGCCAGGCACAGGATCTGGCCAACGCTCCCTTGCAGCTCGGCCGGCAGAGTGCCGGGGGTCACCGTAAAGTCGCTCAGGCCCAGTCTGCCGCCGGGCCGCAGCGCCCGCGCCGCATCGGCCACCGCCGCCGGTTTGTCGGCGAAGAGGCTCATGGAGCATTCGCAGATCACGCCGTCGAACCGGCCCGTGGCCAGGGGCGTGGATTCGGCGTCTCCCCGCAGGAAATAACCGCGCGAATTGGCGTTGTTCTCGGATTGCGCGGCGGCGATGGCGTGGGCTTCGGCCACCGGTCCCGCCCCGAACTCCACGCCCACCACGCGGCAGTGAAAGGCCCTGGAGATGGCCATGGCGCTGGTGCCCCGGGCGCTGGCCAGGTCGGCCACCCAATCGTTCTCGGCGATGTCCATCAACCGGCCCAGGCGGTTGGTCAGGGCCAGGCCGCCGGGATGCAGCGGATCGCCCAGGATCTGCCGGGCCCACGGGGACTGATAGAGGTCGGCGCAACACGCCTTGGCGTAGGCTTCATCCGTCAGCGCCATGGGACGCTCCGTACCGGGGCCACGGGGGAATTTAGAATATCTATCAAAACCGTCTATCCAAAATGGACCATCCGCCTTGGGCGGGCAAACGGGCGGAAAGCGCCCTCTCCGTTCGTGGTGAGCCTGTCGAACCATTTTTTATACTATTGTTTATTCCGGGCCGCTCACCCTCCGTCGTTCAAGGCTTTAAATTGGGTGCTTGGGCGGTGGTCTGAGACCGGATCATCTCCTCACGGATGGTTTCCCGGTACCCCACCGAATTATAGGCGCAAAAAGGGATGATCCGCCCGTCGGGGACCAGGATGCCCACGCAGCATTTCATCACCTGTTTTACGTTGAAGGTGTAGGCGTCCATGAAGTCCTTGATGGCGATCTGAAAGATGTGGTCTTTCAGGTGGGACAACTCGTAGCCAAGTTCCTGGCCCGGTCCGCAGGCGCACTGGAACTGGCCGGCGGTTTTTTCCGTACCCGCCACGGCTGACGCCGACCAGAGGCCTTCCAGGGCCTGCTTGATCACGGCGGCATCGGGCACTTTTGGCAGCGCGCGGTTGGTGATGTAATCCAGGTACTGGTCTACGTCCAACATCCTGGGCAGGGGGACTATCTTTTCGCCGTCGACGAAGACGTAAGAGTTGACCTGGCAGGTGGGGAAACAGCAGGGCACGGGAACAAAGTCCTCCAACACGAACTTGCCCCCGGTCTGGTCCACGATGCCGTGGATCACGTCGGGAATGGTCACCCGCTGCATGGGGTCGAAGGGGATGTGGCGGCCAACGTGGGTCACCGGCTGAAAAACCGCGCCCCTGACCGCGGGGTGTTCCAGGCCGAACTCGACCAACGCGCCCACCTCGTCCACGTTCACGTCTCTTTCGATGGCCGCGACGATCACGGCGTCCAGACCCGCCTCATGCAGCCGGTCCAGGGCTTTGAGCTTGGTTTCCAGCAAGTCCTCGCCCCGGATGGTCAGGTAGGTCTCCGGGCGCAGCCCGTCGAACTGGAAATAGATGACCGGGTTCAGGCGGGCCAACTGCTCCAGGAATCTATCGTCCCGGGCGATGCGCACCCCGTTGGTGTTCACCATGACTTGCCGGATGCCCCGGTCCTGGGCCGCCTGGATCATGTCCAATAGCTGGGGATGGATTGTGGGTTCTCCGCCGCTGAACTGGATCACCTCGGGGTCGCCCTCGGTCTCGACGAACCGGTCCAGCATACCCTCGACCTGCTTCAGCGTCAGGCTGAACCCGATGCCGGCGTTGGCGAAGCAAACGGGACAGTTGAGGTTGCAGGCCGTGTTGACCTCGATGAGGCCCAGGCAAATGTGCTGCTTGTGTTCCGGGCAGAGGCCGCAGTCCAGCGGGCAGCCGTCTTTGACCTCGGTGCTGAATTCCAGGGGGATGGTGCCGGGTTTGTTGAACTTGACCGAGTCGACGTACATCTCGGCGTCGGAGCTGATTATGCCTTCGAACCAGCCGTGGCTGGGGCACCGTTTGCGCATGTAGACCTTGTTTTCCCGGATGATTATCTGGGCGTCGATGACCTGCTTACATTCGGGACAGATGCTGCGGGTCAGCTCATGAAAGATAAAATCGGCGTCCTGTTTGACCCTGGCCGGTTTTACACCGGCGCCTGCCTTTGACAGTTTTCCTTTGGGAGCAGTCACTGAGATCTTCTTCTCCTTCAACCCGGGACGGGCTAAAACGTTCCGGGCAACCGGCCATTAGCAATGGCCCCAATACGGGTCTAGTATACTTCTGATGCGCTGGACGGTGGGCGGATGCAGGCGCACTTCGCCTTTGGCCTCCAGTGAACCAACCTTCCCACCCATAAAGCCAGGTGCTGGAAATGACTTCCAATCCCATCAGCCTGCCCTTATCGGGCATGGCGGCCCCGGCTGCGGGAGGGACCAACATCCTGGTCAGCAGCCTGGCGTCGCTGACGGGAGCCATCAGGCACCTGCGGGAAGGCCGGGTCAACATGCGGATCGTCCTGATAATGGGCGTCCCAGCCTTCATCGGCGGTTTTGGGGCGGGGAAAGGTCCCCGCATCCCTGTTGATCTTCCTGGCCGGACTTCTGGTGTTCTGGCAGGGAATCGAATTGCTGGCCAGGGTGAAAGCCGAGTCCCGCTCATCGCAGGGCGCGGCCTCCGGTCAAACCTCTACGCAAACTTCTGGTTAAACTTCTGCGCAAACCTCTACGCAAACCTCTGGGGGGCCCGTCGCCCTTTTCACCCGTAACCGCATCATTTTAGATGGAGGCGTGGGTCTGGCAGTGGGGTTGTTGGGCGGCGCGGTGGGTCTGATCTTGGGAAGTATCCGGCTGCCGGCGCTGATCCGGATCTTGAAGGTCGACCCCCGCATCGCCGCCGGGACCAACCTGTTCATCGGGTTCTTCATGGGGGCTTTGGGTTGGATCGGCCACGTGGCCCAGGGAGAGGTCAACTATCCCCTGCTGGCCATGATGGGTTCAGGCGCCATGGTGGGCAGCTACTTCGGGGCCAAGCTAACCGGCAAGGTGAATCTCAATACGCTGAACGGGGCCATGGGACTGGTGCTGCTGGTGGTGGGCGCGCTGCTGGTCTGGCAGGCGTACCGGCTGTCGGATCTCGCCTAAGGGTTTCGAAAAATGAACTCCAGTAAATGAACTCTGGAGGTCATCGATTCTGGGTGCCAGCAGGCCGTGGTGGAAACCTGTGCCTAGCCTTGGCGCCAGGGGAGGCCCTCGGTGGTTTTGAGGAAGTCGTCCACCAGGGTCGGGTTGGCGGCGATGATCGACGGCGTGTGCAGGTTGGCGGTGTTGCCCTGCCGGTCCACCACGATCCCTCCCGCTTCTCTCACCAGCAACAAGCCCGAGGCGATGTCCCACGGCGAAAGGGCGTGGTGGAAATACATGTCCACCCGGCCCGCGGCCGCATAGGCGATCCCCAGGGCCGACGACCCCATCAGACGAAGGGACCGGACGTTGGGCCATAGGCTCCGGATCATATCCAGGGCCAAGCCTGCTTTTTCATCCACGTACCCCAGGTCGAAGCAGATCGCTGCCTGGCTGACCTCGGCGGTCCCGGTGACCGAAATGGGAGTGCCGTTGAGGGTGGCGCCCTTGCCCGCCTCGGCGGTGAAACGCTCCTTTCGAACCGGGTCGTAGGTGATGCCCAAAACCATATCGGCGCCCTTGGCCAGGGCCACTACGGTGCAGAAATGGGGTATGCCGTTGGCGTAGTTGCGGGTGCCGTCCAACGGGTCAACGACCCAGGTATACCCTGAATTTGAATCGATGGGCGCCGATTCTTCCGCCAACACGCCGAATTCGGGGAATTCTCCCTGCAACAGTCCCAAAATGGCCTTTTCCGCCGCCAGATCGACGTCGGTCACTATGTCGGCCCTGCCCTTGAACCTGATGTCCAAGCTGGTTTCAAACCGGTCCATGATGATCTGCCCGGCCAGCCCGGCGGCTTCGATGGCGACATCTAATGCGGAGCGTCCGGATCTGGACAGAGGCAGTGGATCTGGGTGTTCTTGCGGCATGGTGGCTCTCAGCTTTCAGCAATCAGCGGTCAGCGGTCAGCTTTTGGGCTGGCGGTGATGGCTCTGGGGATTTGGCGCGTTTGGTCGATCGACGGTTGAAATTCCCCCTAACCCCCCTTTACAAAGGGGGAGACCGATGGGGCGTTTATAAGCTGATAGCTACAACCCCATCTTTTGGAAGACCTCTTGCATCGTCTCTTGGGCGATGGCCCTGGCCCTTTTCGCCCCGTCTTCCAGCACCTCCCGGACGTAACCGGGACGGCCCTGAATTTCGCGGCGGCGCTCCCGCATCGGCTCCAGGAATGAGTTGATGTTGTCTGCCAGGTGGCGTTTGCAGTCCACGCATCCCCGTTGGGCCGTGGTGCACTCTTCGTAGACCGTGGCCACCTCTTGAGGAGTGCTGAACAATTTGTGCAGGGAATAGACATTGCACACTTCGGGACGGCCGGGGTCGTTCCGGCGCAGGCGCTGGGGATCGGTGAAGGCCGTCGCCACCCGGCGGGCGGTCTCCTCGGGACTGGCGGCCAGCTCCAGGTGGTTGTCCAGGGATTTGCTCATCTTGTTTTGGCCGTCCAAGCCGACGATCAACGGCGCTTCGGTCAGCTTGGCCTGGGGCTCGGGGAACGTGTCCCCGTAACGGTTGTTGAAACGCCTGACTATTTCCCTGGAAAGCTCTATGTGGGGCACCTGGTCCTGGCCCACGGGCACCGTGTCGGCCTTGTAGAGGATGATGTCGGCCGTCTGCAGCACCGGGTAGCCCACCAGGCCGTAATTGACGCTTTCCTCGGACTCGTTCATCTGGCGGACTTTTTCTTTGAAGGTGGGGACCCGCATCAGCCAGCCCAACGGGGTGACCATGCTAAGGAGGGTGTGCAGGCTCATCACTTCCGGGACGCGGGACTGGACGAACACTATGCTCTTTTCCGGGTCTATCCCCGCGGCCAGCCAGTCCAGGACCATGTCCTCTATGTTGGGCTGGATATCGGCCGTATCTTGGGGCGTCTCGACCGTGGTCAGGGCGTGGATGTCCACCGCGCAGTAGATGCAGCTGTATTCATTTTGAAGCTCTACCCAATTCTGCAGCGCCCCCATGTAGTTGCCCAGGTGCAGCAGGCCCGTGGGACGCATGCCGGAAAAAATGACGCCTTTAGATTTGGGTGCGGGGGTGGTGTCTAAAGCCATTGTAGAAGGCCTGATCGTGTCACGAGATTTGAAATATTGGGCTATGGGAGTCTAGCACAACGGCCGATGGGGGAGGAAGGCAAGGGAAACGGTGATGTCCGAGCCTATTATTCTGTCTCGCCGGACTCCAAGCGTCCACCCAACTCGCTGAGGAAGCGTTCGATCTCTGGAGAGAGGCTGGCGACAGCCGGAGCATCTTCCGAACGCGTCTCCTCGGAATCCAACTGGGCGTCGTAGTAGGCTTCCATCTGGTGGATCAATTCTTTCAGTTCTGAGTTGCGTTCCACCGTCGCGTTGAGTTCCCGGTATTGGCGTTGGCCCCGGCGAACGGGCGCCAGGTCCGCGGGGATGTCGGAGTAGACCGAAGACAGCGCCTCTATCATTCGAGAGGCCCCGGTATAGTCTTCCTCCAACTGAACGTATTGGGGCAGGTGGACCATGAAGTTTATGGTCTCGATGTTTTCCTTTTCGATGCCCTCCGACAGGAGGTTCATGATGGTGGTCGGCCCCTGGTAGTTGCTGCCCCGCAGCTTCAAATGGGGGACCTCTTTTATCTGGGGGACAGAGCCCAGGGAGCCGGTGATCAGCAGAGGGCGGGTATGGGGGACCGCGTCGTACATTGCCCCCACGCGGCAATAACGCTTGATGCCAAAGTGCTTGACCACTTCCAAGATCGAATCGGTGTAATCTTCACCGTTGCAATGGGGTTCCAGCAGGTGCAGGAACAGGTAGTCGGGCCCGTTTTCGGTTTTGGCGTACCGGACGATGCTGTTGGGCACCTTGACTTCCCTGACGCCTTTCACCAGCTTGATGGTCGGCCGGTAGCGGGTGAAGTCGAAGAAGGTGCCCGGGCGCTCCAGCTTGCCCAGTTCCTTTGAGCCGAGAAAGCGCTCCAGCCGGTTCAGGGTCAGCGTGCCGACGCTTCCCACGTCTACCCAGGGGCGGACCATGGCGAAGGCGTGGGGGTCGCGAAGTTCCGGCACCGGCTCGTTTATCTCGAATGCGCCTATCTTCATACGGTCATCTTGCCAGAAACCCACGCATAATTCAAGGCCCACAAGTGCGGAAACACGCTCATATCGTTGGTGGAGCCACGGTAATGGTAATGATATCGGGCATACCGCATTAAACGATTGAGGGCCGTGAACCCACCTTGTGGTAGACTCAGCCGCGACACGTGGCGGCGAACATATCTATAGCGAAAAAGCCGCTGACTGCCCTCAAAGGTGATATTGGAACAAAACGAAACCAAAGGCGGCCCCCTTCGCCATCTGGGCTCCGGTTTCCTGGGGTTTGTAGACGCTTTTCGCTACGCCGATTTCCGCGTGCTTTGGATCTCCACCGTCTCCAATCAGTTGGGCCTGGGCATGCAGCAAGTTGTGCTGGGCTGGCTGGTGTTTGAGTTGACCGGCTCGGTGGGCATGGTGGGAGTGATGTTTGCCATGCGGTCGGCGCCCAACCTGGTGGTGGGATTCATCGCCGGGCCGGTGACCGACCGGATCGACCGGCGGCTGGTGATGCGGGCGTCGGTTTTCGGCATGATGGCCGTCTCCCTGCTGGGCGCGATCTTTTTATTCGCTGGATTTCTAGCCATCTGGCCCATCATGCTGGGAACGTTTCTATTGGGGATTTTCCAAGCTTTTTACATGACCTCCCGGCAGGTGTACGCCTACGACATCGTGGGCAGCGAAGCGGCGGTTCGCGGTATCGCCCTTATCTCGCTGGCGCAACGGGTAGGCGGGATATTTGGCGCCCTCATCGCCGGCGCGTTGATAGATCTTTGGGGCGCTGCCGCCACCTTCCTGGTCATGACCATCAGTTATGCGTTGGGCGCCTTGGTGCTGTTCTGGCTGCGGCGGGCCGGCCAGTCGGCGCCGGTGGAACGGGAGACCATTTGGGAAAACGTGGTGAATTATTTCCGCGCCCTGGGCGGCAACCGGATCATGGTATCTCTGATGGTGACCACCGCGGCGGTGGAGATGCTGGGTTTCTCTCACCAGGTCCTGCTTCCGGTGCTGGCCAAAGATGTGTTTTTCGTGGGGGCTTCGGGACTGGGAGTGCTGACAGCGTTCCGTTTTTTGGGAGGCGCTTTGGGCGTTTTTGTGGCATCAGCCCTGAGCCAGGTGCGGCGGCGAGGCGTCATGCTGTTGACGTTCATTGCCCTTTTTGGCGGCGGTCAGATACTGCTGTCCCTTTCCACCACGCTGTGGACCGCCCTGGTATTCATATCGCTGATCAACGTGATGGCTTCGGTGACCGACATACTCCACCAGAGCATGCTGCAGCTGAGCGTCCCCAACCAGCAGAGGGGCCGGGCCATGGGCTCCTGGATCGTGGGCATCGGCACCGCGCCGGTGGGGCAACTGCAGATCGGTTATCTTTCCGGCCTGGCCAGCCCCAAGATCGCCCTGGTGGTAAACGGGACGGTGCTTGCCGTCCTGGCCGTGGCCATGGGCGTGGTGATGCCCCGGCTGCGGCGGCTTTAGGCTCATAAAGTGATGCCCTCAGCTTGGACCTTTCTACGGAAAATATCGACCGGTGCAAACGGTAAGGCACGCCCATCCCGACGGCGCTCAGCAACAAAGGAGCGGAGAGTCAGGGAGGACCCGGCGAACCGCATGGCCCTGGCCTATGAAGCCATCCAGAAAGCCTGGCAGGGGCGGTGGCACGATTTGGGAAATCTCGTTGCAATACGCACTAGGCCCACGGCTGCTCAGCAGGTTCCAGCGGCCTGTTGTACGCGGCCCTTAAGCTTGATTGCGACCAGTCACGCTGGCCGTGGAGGTTGGAATAAGTCAACTGCGGGTCGCGAACTTCCCCGGTCACATCACCACTGTAGTAAAGTCCGCCCGGCGGGTCACCAGCCATAATCTTTATCTCATATACGAAGTTACGCAAGAGTGCGGTTAAGACAGGTCAAGAGGTATTGCCTCACTTGTTTCAGAGGCCAGCCAGGAAAGCGAGAGCCGTACTGCCGCCGGCAGTCAAGACCACCACCAGCCACGGCGGCCACTTCCAAAGCATAAGCAAGCCCAGTGCCACAGTTGCCAGCCCAAAGTCAGAAGGGCTTTCGATGGCGTTAGTCCAGATTGGCCGGTACAACGCGGCGAGGAGCAGCCCCACTACCGCGGCATTGATCCCACGTACTGCTGATTGAAGGGCCGATCGCGTCCGTAAAACGTCCCAGAAGGGGAGAACGCCGATAACGAGAAAGAAAGACGGCAGGAAGACGGCGGCCAGCGCCAAGGCCGCACCGGCAACACCATTCGGTGGGGCTTGCATCATCGCACCCAGGTAGGCGCTGAACGTGAAAAGCGGACCTGGTACAGCCTGTGCCGCACCGTATCCTGCTATAAACTGCTGGTTGGTCAGCCAACCCGGCCCGACAACCTCCGACTGGAGTAGCGGCAACACCACGTGGCCGCCACCAAAAACTAATGACCCTACTCGAAAGAAGCTGTCGAACACAGCCAGCCACTGGCTCGGCTCTAGCTGCCTCGCCAGAGGCAGTCCACCCAACACGGCAAAAAACAGCACCAGGGCGGTGATGGCAAGCCAGGGGCGAATTCCTGTGGACAAAGACGTGTGCTCACCGTGGGAGGGCGATGTTGGGAGAAGCCTCCAGCCGACGAGCCCAGCCACTACGATGATTAAGACTTGCCCAATCGCAGTCTGCCAGGCCAAAGCAGCAACCGCGGCCAGAATGGCTATGGTCGCTCGTTCCCGGTCAGGGGCCAGATTTCGGCTCATTCCCCAGACGGCCTGCGCCACGACTGCCACAGCTACAACCTTTAGACCGTGCAACCAGGCCGCATCGCCGACATCAAATTCCTGAACCCCGTATGCAAACAGGACAAGGGCGATTGCTGAAGGGAGAGTGAAGGCGAGCCAAGCGAAAAAGCCACCGAGCAGGCCGGCCCGGACGATACCGACGATGATACCCACTTGGCTGCTGGCTGGGCCTGGCAGGAACTGGCAAAGGGCCACGACATCAGCATAGGTTTCCTCGTTCAACCATTTCCGCCGGACAACATACTCATCATGGAAGTAGCCCAGGTGGGCAATGGGGCCTCCGAAGGAGGTCAAGCCCAAGCGGAGAGCAACCCAGAGCACCTCGAACGGCGACCCTTGGCCTGGTAGTTGAGTCTCATCTTGCGCTTCAACATCACTGCTCGTTGCTTCGGCAGAGTTGGCCGATTCCTCGAGATGGTCCATTTATGGCCTCATACACCGGTAAGTATTCAACGGCCGTCCTCCGGCAACGGTTCCAGCACTTCAGAAACCAGTTCCTTGATCTTGACCTGGGCATCCCTCAAGGTCTCTTGACCGAGATCGGTTGAGCGATAATAACGACGCACCTTGCCCGCCACTACCTCTTCCTTGCTGACCAGATATCCGTCCTGCTGCATTGTATGCAACAGCGGGTATAAGGTTCCCGGGCTTAGGTGGTACCCGTGGCGGGCAAGCTCCTCGATCAGGCCTAAGCCATAGACCGGTTCCTGGGTAGCGTGGAAAAGGATGTGGACTTTGATAAAGCCCCCGAGTATATCGCGTCTAGTATCCATTATCGATAACGGAACCCGATACTAAGACAAAGGTATTGGGCTTGTCAATAACATCAGATGTCTACCCCGGCCATACAGAATAAGACATCCTGTTTGCGGGTCCAGTATGAACCGATGATTGATTTACCTTCTACCCACCGTTGCCGGGGGGTGTCAAGACCTCAGGAGGCCGGTCAAAGGACGAGAGCCGACGGATCGCCTCTGTCATGACAAAGCCGGCGAACTGGAGGCATTACCTGGACGCCAATCCATGATCTCAGGGACCGTTCCAGAGATCATAGAGGCTTGTTCGGTATACAGATGATTATCGGGCTGATGGCCGGTTCCCTAGACGTGGCGGGGATAACCTAGTCTACGGGTTCAGCCTGTATGTGGTGGGTCGCAACGCTCACTGGCGAGACGGTGCCGCCTTGACGAAAGGAGTTATCATGGCGGGTTTCGGCTTGATGGCGCTGCCCCCGCCAGGCCATGGGGCGGCGGCCATTTGGCGCTGGCTGGTCTACCCCTGGTTGAGCATGGTGTCCACCGAGCCCAGCCCCTCTAGCGCCAATCCATATCCCAAAATGTCGTGCATCATCCTTTTTATGTATTGGGTCATCAGCA
>JADFPM010000299.1 GCA_022562335.1 Chloroflexota bacterium | reverse complement strand
TACCACGGCCGGCTGCTGGCATTCGAGGACCCCAAGGACGGCAAAATATCTTTGGTGAGGCCCGAGGACCTGGAAGCGATGGGCGTGAACCCGATGAACCCGGACCCGATCGCTCCGGACCCGATCGCTCCGACCCGGTCGCTCCGGAAGCGATAGACCAGGAAAAAGAGGGACCAGCATAGGAGTGAGCTCGTGGAAACCGTAGAGTTCTTGTCCCAGGTAGATATTTTTAAGAACCTGCAACAGAGCGACCTGCAGCGTTTGGCGGGACAGTTGACCCAGGTCTCCTTTCCCGAGGGAAACATCATCAAGGACAACGACGCCGCCGACGGCCTATACATCATAAAGACAGGCAATGTCAAAGTAACCAAGTCGGCAGCAGAATCGGTGGGAGTGGAGGCTGTGCTGGCGATCCTCAAGCCTGGAAACAGCTTTGGGGAACTCAGCCTCATCGACGGGCTGCCCCGTTCCGCCAACGTGACCGCAATGGGCCCGGTGGAATGCTATTTCCTGCCCCGAGCCGCTTTTCTAGCATCTCTCCGGGAAGACCCGGTGATGGCGCTGGGGATGCTGATCTCCTTGGCTGGAATGGTGCGAAGCGCCGACCAATGGGTTTCCCAATTGATCTAAACCGGCTCACCGCCATCGCCTCATAGCTGGGCGTCATGTCCACCCCCCGAATCCTCGGCCACCGGTCCAACCTGAAACGCCGAATCTTCTTTATCCGGCGGGCTTGCTCTAAATTCGGAGCACGTGGGCCAATATCGGAACTTCTTTCGCTTTCAGTTCCCGCGTCCTTTGGCGCCCTGAATTTACGCTTCCTGTAAATCATGTGCAGACGTGCCCCCTCAGGGAAGCCTCGCCTGAGGACCGCCACATTTCAATCGCGGCCCAGCGGCATCCGGTCCGCCTTTGAGACAGCCGGGTGAAACAGTCTGGAATCCCTCTGTTAGCCCGACTATACTAACCGCATGGCAGAGCCAGCTGCTTTGCCGATTTATCCCTTGCCAAATCGATGGGATGACATGCGATCGCCTGTCACACGGTTCTCACCGCGGCGGCAGTGCTCCGGGCGAACCGGCTATCGATGAACCCAGGCGAATTGCTGAAAGCGCTTTTAGGAGAAAGAGACTACGGGGCCTTACCCCGAATTTGGAGGAGATATCTATGACCATCGACGTGGCCACTGGAATCGCCAGGATTCTCAAGCAGGAAGGCGTGGAATGGGTCTCCACCTTCCCGGTTTGCCATGTGAACAACGCCCTGGGCCGGGAAGGCGTCCCCATGGTGATGATGAGGGATGACCGGTACGCCGTCGCCTTGGCCGATGCCTTTTCTCGCATCAACGCCGGGTCCAAGATCGGCGTTTGCACTTTTCAAGGCGGGGTCAACGCCGCCGGGCTGCAGGTCGCCTACGCGGGGATGGCCCAGGCTTTTGAGGACGGCTCTCCGGTTTTGTGTATCACCGATGGAGTGCCCATAGGGGCCACCGAGAACAGCCAGTTCGACGTCACGTCCAGTTTGAAGTCGGTCTCCAAGTGGTACGGATACCTGGACAAGCCGGAGCGTCTGCCCGAATTCATGCGACGCGCCTTCACCATGTTGCGCTCCGGAAGGCCGGGACCCGTGGTGTTGGCCATCCCCGACGCCGGCGGTCAATACGACGAAACGGCCGACCCCTACCACCCGGTCAAGGCCTGGAAGTCTGCCCCCGATCCAGAAGATGTGACCATCGCGGTGGAACTTCTGCTCAAGGCGCAAAACCCGCTGCTCTACGTGGGCGAAGGTGTCATTTACGCCAACGCGTCCGCCGAACTGAAAGCCTTTGCTGAATTGGCCAACACGCCGGTGATCAACACGCTCAAGGCCAAGGGGGCATTTCCGGAGGACCACCCGTTGTTCGTCGGGGTCCGGGGCGACCAGGTCAACCAATATCTTAATAAAAGCGATTTGATCCTGGCGGTGGGCTCCAGTCTATCGCCCGGGCGGTTCAGCCACGGAATTCCCAACGCCGTCAGCAAGACGATCATCCACTGCAACGTGGACGAGTTGCATATCAATAAGGCCTATCCTACGGCGGTGGCATTGATCGGCGACGCTCGTTTCACCCTTCAAGCGTTGGTGAAGGAGTTGTCGGACAAGACCTCCGGCAGCGGCAGGGACCCAGGCAATGTGGCCCAGGAGGTGAAGTCGGCCCGCGATGAGGCGATGGGCCAATACCGGGAGGCGATGGCATCCAACGACAAACCGATCAACCCTTACCGGGTCTATGCCGGGTTGATGGACGTGCTCGACCCGCACAACTCGTTCGTCACCCACGATTCGGGCAACACCAGGGACCAACTCAGTACGGTTTATGACACGTTGGTGCCCCGGGCTTTCCTTGGTTGGGGCAACGTCTCTTCCCTGGGGTTCAGCCTGGCGGCGACCATCGCGGCGAAGATCTCGTTCCCCCAGAAGAATTGCATCGCCGTGACCGGAGAGGCCGGCCTGGGATACATGATGGGCAACCTGGAAGTGCCGCTGCGCCAAAAGCTGGGAATCACCATCGTTCACGTCAGCAATGGGGGTTTCGCGGGCTATGGCCCCGGCTTCTGGGGCGATGGCCATGACCCGTTCACCCACAAGGTGCTGGGGTATGACGAGATCGACATGTCTAAAGTGATCGGGCAAATGGGTTACCACACCGAACGGGTCACGGAACCATCAGAGGTGGAACCGGCACTCAATCGTGCCTTGGCGGCCAACGACACCGGCCAACCCGCTTACATCGAGTTCATCTGCAGTCAGTATCCCATCTACGGCGGATGGGTCGGCAGGTCATAAGCGAAGCCCAAGTGGATTGCCGGGAATGACCATGGCGTCCTCCGGGACCCCAAATATCGCTGATAGGCCATGAGTGACAAGAG
>JADFPM010000298.1 GCA_022562335.1 Chloroflexota bacterium | reverse complement strand
GTCCCGGCTCCGTCGAGGACTCGCGACAAAGCCGGAGTTTCGCCCCGATCGCAATCGGGGCTGGTTCAACATGACATTTTCTTGATTGAAGGTCTATTTTCCCACAGTCTCTCAGGACAGACGGAAGATCAAAACCTGGTTTTATAAAGGCTGTGTGCATGCTTGAGAGAACCTGTTGCCGAGGCGTGCCGGCCGTGGCCGGTTCCTCGTGGGTGCTATAATCGCGGCGAAACGGTCCCGAACCGTGCTTGGCAAGACCCGCGCTTGAACGCGCTTAAAATCGAAAACCCCACCGGCCTGCCAGTCAAATTCCCAACCGAAATCTTGGAGGCGCCATCATGGCTAAAGCCAGCAAACCGGCCATCGCCATCACCATGGGAGACCCGTGCGGCATTGGGCCTGAGGTCGTGGTAAAGGCGCTGGCCGACCCCCAGGTCTACGCCTCTTGCCGGCCCGTGGTGGTGGGTAATCTCTACGCCATGGAGCAGGCGGTAAAACTAACCGGCCTGCCCCTGAAGATACGCGAATCCACCGACCCGTCCACAGCCGGGCAGGACCCGGCATCGGTGGACGTGGTGGACATACACAACCTGAACCCCGAAGACATCGCCGTGGGAAAGATAACCCCTGCCTGCGGCAAGGCGGCTATGGAGTGGGTCACCAAGGCCGGCGAGATGGCCTTGGCCGGGGTGGTTGACGGTCTGGCCACCGCTCCTTTGAACAAAGAGGCGGCCAGTCTGGCGGGATACCAGTCCATCGGCCACATGGAGTTGCTGCAGGAAATGTCGGGGATCAAAACGGTGGCCACCATGTTGATGGCCAAAAAACTGAGGGTGGTGCACCTGACCACCCACCGTTCCCTGCGGCTGGCCTGCGATTACGTGAAACACGACCGTATATTGGAGTTCCTGGAACTGACTAACGACAGCTTCGTCACCTACGGCTTTCCCAATCCCCGCATCGGCGTGGCCGCCCTCAATCCCCATGGCAGCGACGGCGGCCTATTGGGCGACGAGGAAAAGGAAGAGATCGCGCCGGCGGTAGCGGACGCCCGGTCGAAAGGGATCGATGCCATCGGCCCCATCCCGGCCGACATCATCTTCCATCAGGCGATCCAGGGCAGATACGACGTGGTGCTCTGCATGTTTCACGACCAGGGCCACATCCCGGTCAAGGTCTACGGCTTTGAGGAAAGCATCACCGCCAATCTGGGCCTGCCCTTTGTGCGCACTTCCGTGGACCATGGAACGGCCTTCGACATCGCCGGCAAAGGCATCGCGGACCATATCAGTATGCTGGAATCGATCCGCCTGGCGGTAGCCTTGGCCAAAGGAAACGGCCTGGCCGGATTCTAAGGTCCCACACATGTGATTTAGATACCCACCATCGCTCATCGGTGGGGGTTTCCTAGTGTCGCGGCCGCGACGAGACCAACCCCCGCAAAGCATCGCGGGCTACGCGCCATTCAGGTCAATTGCACGCCCGAAAATGCATGGTCCACCGTACGTGTGGTGATATAATGGGACGCTATCGCGTATGAGGGCCATCGCAGTATGTCCCATTTCCACCGGAGGCGGCGGGACTGATGAAATTAGCGTTTATCGGCGGAGGCATCATGGCCGAGGCCATCCTGAAGGGTGTGCTGAACGCCGGTATCGCCAAACCGGGAGACGTCCAGATCGGCGAGCCCCGGCCTGAGAGGCGCGCTGAGCTTTCCACGGAATATGGGGTTGAGACCTACGCGTCCAACTCCAAAGCAGCGGCGGGCGCCGACCTGGTGGTCCTGTCGGTCAAACCCCAAGACCTGCCCGCGGTGTTAAGCGAGTTGAAGCCTAGCCTTGAGCCTGCCCAAGCGGCCCTTTCCATCGTTGCCGGGGCCAAGATGGACACCCTGACCAAAGGGTTGGACCATTCCGCCGTGATCCGGGTCATGCCCAACACGCCGGCTCAGATCGGCTGCGGCATGACCATGTGGACCTGTTCCCAGGCGGTCAGCCAAGACCTGAGGGACCTGGCCAAATCGGTTTTGAGGACCGTCGGCGAGGAGATATACGTAGACGATGAAAAGTATCTGGACATGGCCACCGCCCTCAGCGCCAGCGGTCCGGCCTACGTCTTTCTTTTCATCGAGGCGCTCATTGACGCCGGGGTTTACGTTGGGTTGCCGCGGGACACGGCCCGCACCTTGGCCTTGCAAACCGTGTACGGCAGCACCAAATTGGTGATGGAAACAGGACTGCATCCGGGCCAACTGAAGGACATGGTTGTCTCTCCCGGCGGGACCACGGCCGAGGGGTTGCAGGTTTTGGAAAAGGGCGGCGTTCCCGGCATCATCGTTGAGGCCGTGGACGCCGCATACAGGAAGTCGGTCCGGTTAGGACAGGGGTGAGCTTATTGATCGGGCTGTTAGTATTAGTCCTGAATATATTGACGTTCGCGGTAGTGGCCCGCGCGATCCTATCCTTCGTGATGCCCTTGGTCGGTCCCACGCCCCACCCTATCTTGCTAAACATCAACGCGCTGATCAATCAGGCCACGGAACCGATCCTCGGGCCCATCCGCCGGGTATTGCCCACCATGGGGACCATGGATTTCAGCCCTATGGTGGCCATCATCATCCTGATAGCCGTCAAAGGGATAATCAACAGTATCGGCAGGTGATCCACCGTAGGACTTGGGTTAAGTTTCGGCGATCATGACCCGCATCCGGTCCGTTCATAAGATCGGGATGCATACCTAGCCAGACGATTTCTACCGCTGCTTCTGACCCTTGACGTCAAGTCGACTCCTCTGAGCGCCACCCACAACTGTCCCAGTTGCCCGGCGTCTTTTTTCGAAGTTGAGCCCCAGGCTGCCGCCAAGCATTGTTGACCGCGCCCGCCTTAGGGTACCGTTCGATAAGCCGGAGCCCCGTGGGAACTGGATAGGC
>JADFPM010000042.1 GCA_022562335.1 Chloroflexota bacterium | reverse complement strand
GGTCATATTCGCGGTGCGTCCGGGACTGGTGACCGCCCTGAACCGGGATACCGGCGAATTGGTGTGGGAAGTCGACCTTGAGAGTCCCATCTATGCCTCCCCCGTGGTGGGCGATGGGACTGTTTACATAGGCAGCGGCGCCAGCATGATGTTCGCGATCGACGCCCTTACCGGCGAAATGCGGTGGGCCTCCCCAACCCGGGACTGGGTGATCGCGCCGGCCGCCTACGCCGGCGACACGGTTGTCGTCGCCTCCCAAGGCAGGGTGGTGGATATCTTCGACGCCAAAAACGGACGCAGCCGCCTCAGGTATGACACCGGCAGGGTCCGTTTTGGCGGCGCCCCTGCCATCCAGGGAGATTTGGCCTACTTCAGTTCCGACGGCGGATTGGTTTGGGCCATTGACCGGCAATCGCAGACATATCCTGCGGAACGGTTCATTTTTCGCGTCAAGCTCAACCTGTACGTTTGGCAATTGATCTCTGCCAGGCCCGTGCAACGGGGCAGCACCTGGTCCAAACGGGTCGGGAGCGACATAAACCTACCGTTGGCTATTTCCCAGGATGCGGTTTACGGCGCACAAAAAAACAGTATGGTGTTTTCCAGAGAATCGAAAACAGGCAAGCCGATCTGGTCCACCCGTGTCAAGGACGATGTGGCCGTTGCCCCCACGGTGGCGGGTGAGACGTTGTTGCTGGGCCTCGAAGATGGGAATGTGGTGGGTCTTGACACCTATACCGGGGAAATCCTCTGGGAATTCCCCCTCGGCTCGGAAATCACCACTAGCCCCATCGTAGCCGGCAACACCATCTACGTGGGAGCCGCCGACGGAAAGCTCTACGCCATCACCGGCCAAGACGGCTGACTGCGCCACGGGTCCAACTCGGCTCGTTTCTTGAACCCTCCGGAACCACCCCAGTCCCTCATAACGGTTAAATGAAAACCCCCACGCTCCCAGGACATTTGGGTTTGCCCAAAAAACCAGCGCCCCATAACTGGGGCGCTGGTTTAGGTCTACAGCCTTTTTACCCGTGGTTCATAGATTGAATTGAGGGTCGGAGTACTTCTCGTCCTTCTGGTAGATCTGCAACCGTCCCCTCATGGTGTCGCAAATGATCAAGCGGTTATTGGCCTGATCGAAAGTGCAGCCCACGGGCATGCGCAGGTAGGTCTGGATCTCGGGGTTCTTGACCCTCCGCATCGCCTTTGCCATATCCGGGTTGGCGGAGATGGACATCTGCGCCCACTTGGACAAACCTGTGGCGTCGCCCCGTAAAACCGAGATCGCTTTAGAGTCGGCGTCGAAGATCACCACCCGTTCGTTCATCCAGTCGACCACGTAAACGTCGCCATCGCCGTCCACTGCAACTCCGGTGGGGTGGTTGAGGTCGTTGGGGTTGACGGCGACGTGGGCTACGGTGGCATGCAGGTAGGGGGTGCTGCCATCGGGAGCCACGCCGGTCTCTTTGCCCGAGCCAAAGGTTAGGAGGTGCTCGCCATCGGGGCTGAACTTCTGCACCCGGTGGTTGTTCCAGTCGGCGACGTAGACGGCGCCGTTGTTGTCCACGGCTATGCCCCAGGGCATATCCAGATCGCCCGGCCCGTCACCCTTGGTGCCGAACCCGCTGATGTATTTCCCTTCCTTGGTGAACTTCTGGATCCGGCTGTTGAGGCTGTTTACCACCACCAGATTGCCATCGGCGTCAAAAGCCATGCCCGACGGTCCGTTGAGCTGGCCTTCGCCTTCTCCGGCTTCGCCCCAGGTCCTGAGCAGGTTGCCGTCCTTGTCGAACACGGTGATGCGGTTAAGCCACTCATCGGCGCCGTAGACGTTTTCGTCCTGGTCCACGACCACCGAGGTGAGCCACACGAACTGGCCATCTTCCTCGCCGCCCCTGCCGTACTCGCCGATGAAATCCTCGTCTATCGTTACCTTGGATATGCGCACCGCAGTGCGATTGCCGACGTAGAGTACGCCATTGGGGGCAGCGGCCACGGCGATAGGCTGGCTGAAGCCGTTGCCCGCGGTGGACCGGCGTCCGATGTATTTACTGTATTGCCAGCATCTGCCGGCAGCTACCGTGATTTGCGCCATATTGAGTCCTCCTAGATTGGAGTTGCATCGTTTTAGTCATCTATCGGGGGCCCCGGATCGGGGCCCCGTTTCCAGTCTATTTCAGGAAGCCCAGCTTCTCGAAGTTGCCGTTGACTATGGGCTTGGCATCCAGGCCCAGCCAGTCTTCGATCAAGGTGGTGTAGCCACCCCGGAAGTCGTAGCTGGGGACCAGGTCGCCCTGGTCCAGGTCCTCGGGCTTCCGCGACGGGTACTCGCCGTACATCCCGCCCTTGACCTGGTCGCCGATGACAAAGGCCACTCCGGCCGCGCCGTGGTCGGTCCCGGAGCCGTTGTCGTGCACCCGGCGCCCGAATTCCGAGAACAGGTACATGACCACGTTGTCGCCCTCGCCGTGGGCGTGCAGGTCGTCGAAGAAGGCCGTGATGCCCTGGGAAACGTCTTCCCACAGCTTGGGATGGGCGCCCGCCTCTCCGGCGTGGGTGTCAAAACTGGCGTGCTGGGTGTAGAAGATCCTGGTCCCCAAGCCCGCCAGGTACACCTGGGCGATGTCTTTCAGGTGGGCCGCTATGGGCGAATTGGGATACTCCACCGTGGAACTGTAGCGCTCGGGCGCCACCTTGACTATGTCGGCCCCGAGCATGGCCTCCATGCCCGTGGAGCGCAGGTAGTCGGTCACCGTGCCGGTGCCAATCGCCGGGGAGTACATCTTCGCGAACAGGTCCAGGGCCCGGGCCCGCTGCGTCTGGTCGGTGATGCCGGTGAGCACGCCGTAGGTGCCCAGGTCCGCGATGGCCGCCACCGGAACGCCGGCGACGGTCAGGGCCCTGGGAAGGCCATGGCCGAAGTTGATGGCCGTCAGCACGTTCTCTTTGTTGGGGTCCAGCTCCCGGGCCACCCGTCCGGCCCAGCCTTCGATGCCGACTTTGTCCGGCTCGCAGGTGTGCCAGATGTCCATGGAGCGGAAGTGGGACCTGGGGGAGTTGGTGTAACCCACGCCGTGGATCACCGCCACCTTGCCCTGGTCGTAGAGCTCTTTGATGGGGCCCATGGTGGGCATGAAGCCCAACTCATCGTCAATCTTGATGATGTCTTCCAGTTTGTAGCCCACCGCCGGCCGGTTGTCGACGTACAACGGGTCGTTGTAGGGGATCACCGTATTGAAGTAGTCGTTGCCGCCGGTGAGCTGCAACACCACGATGACCGGGTCTTTCTTCGTTGAAGTCATGTTTAACTCCTACTTCCTTAGTCTGACTCCTCTCCCCTTGCGGGAGAGGATTGAGGTGAGGGGTATCACCCCCATCCTAACCTTCCCCCGTGAAGGGGGAAGGGATTAGACGTTTTAACCGAACTGGAATTCCGTGGTGGCGCCCACCAGGGCCAGCATCTCGCCGATGCGGGTCCCCGCGGCGTCTTCCTTGCTCCAATCCATGTTGCCGCTGCCCTTGGCGTGCTCCACAAGCTGCTCGTGGGTCTCGTCGCTGACCTCCAGGTAACCCATGTGGTCCAGAGAGGCCTCCACCAACTGCTCGGGAGAATTCACGCCTTCGTCCTTCATCTGGCCGATGATGCTCTTGATGCCGGGCAATTCGGTGTTCGCCACCCGGTCGGCCACGAAGTTGATGCGGGCCAGAAGCGAGCCGCTGTTGATCCACTCCTGTCCGGTGTACCAGCCTTCGACGCTGGGCGGGTCCAGAAGGGACTGTCCCATATAGGTCGACTCGGGGCCGATGTCCGGGATAGTGGGCTCTGGGAATTGGTAGGTGCCTACCATCTTCAAGGTGCCGGCAACCACTTCCGCCGGGCTCTTGACCTTGGAATAGCGGGCGTTCTTGAAGAAGTCCGAGTTGAAGATGACACGCAGCACTGCCTTCATCTCGTAGCCCGACTCCACAAAGGCATTGGTCATCAATTCCATGGCTTCCTCGTCCCGGGCATCTTCGATGGTCCAGGCGGGGACTTGGACTTCATCGGCCACGAAGAAGTTGTACAGGTGGCGGCAGATGAACCGGGCGGTGGCGGGCTCTTTGACGATGATGTCGATGATGTCCTCGCCGTTCAAGTTGCCGGTATGGCCCAGGAAGGTCTTTTCGCCATCGTCGTGGTCCTCGCCCAAGTACTCGAACCGCCAGGGGAAGCGTCCGAAGGGCTGGCGAGGCAGCTTGGGGGCGATGGTCCAACCGGTGAAGGCCCGGGAGGCTTCTCGAACGTCGACCTCGGTGTAGTTGCTGACGCCCATGGAGAAGAGCTCCAGGAGCTCCCGGCCCCAGTTCTCGTTCACCGCGTCCCGGTGGTTCTCGTTGTTGTCCAGCCAGAAGATCATGGCCGGGTTCCGGGACACCTCAAGCAGCATGTCGCGGTAGTTGCCCATGCCGAACTTGCGGAACATGACGATCTGCTGCAGCATCTGGTCGCAGTTGTCCACCTTGGAGTTGCCCGTGGCGAACACGTGGTGCCAGAACAGGGCCATCTTCTCTTCCAGGGGCCGCTGGGTGGTGATCATGTTGTACATCCAGTTGTACTGCCCCGGTTGGGGAACCCCACCGGGCAGCAGGCTGCCCGGCATGTACCGTAGCAGCAGTGCCATGTTACCCGCCGGCATGTCATCGGGCGGGTCTATTAACTCCTCCACCGTGGCCTGATACCCTTTGGCCACGCGGCGTTGCAGCTCCTCCCGGGTTGCCCCGAAACCGGCTCGCCGCATCAGGTGGGCCATTTGGGCAAGATCTTCTTTGTTGGCCATCCGACGCCTCCTTAATTTTGGGAAATTAGGTTTTGTTTATTTCTACAGGGCATAATCGCCCCAGGTTCACACTATCAACGTGGACAATCATATTGCATGCTGAATTCACTGTCAACGCTTTTTGGTCAAATTTGGGAATTTGACTATTTTTTGATAATCAATATAAAAAGGAAATGGCGGTGCAAGTTTAGGACCTGCATCCGCCATTCAATGACATCATTCTCGATTTAATCCCCTGGATTTTGGCCCCGGTCCGGCTCTTAAACCGGCGGCGGGCCAAAAGTTCACCGGCCGAACCTAACCTCCTAAACGGCCCCTTTTCAATGCCCTGCCCGGTGTCGCCCCGGTGTGGGTCTGGCCGTCGATCACCAGCGTACCGTTGACTATCACATAGTCTATCCCCACCGGATATTGTTTGGGGTCCTGCCGGGTGGCCGGCGCTTTCACCGTTTCCGGGTCGAAGACCACGATGTCTGCCTTAAACCCGTCGCGGAGCAAGCCCCTTCCGCTTAGACCCAACCGTTGCGCGGGGAAAGAGGTCATCTTGCGTATGGCGTCGGGCAAAGACATGAGCTTCTCCTCCCGAACGTACTCGCTGAGGATCAACGGGAAGGTGCCGTAGGTCCGAGGGCTGGGGAAGGCGCCCAATAATACGGCGTCGCTGCCCACCATGGAAAGGGGATGTTTCACGAAGTCGGGCAGCGTAGCCCCGTTGGGTCCGGGGGTGACGTAAGAAATCTGAAGGTCTTCCTCCAACAACAAATCGCAAACCACGTCCACCGGATTCACCCCGGTGGTCTCGGCGATCTCACCCACCGACCAGCCCTCATACCGGTGGTTCTTCGGGAGCTTGAAATAGGTCAACCACATCTCATGCCAGGAAAGGCCCCGGGGCCTGACCTCGGCCCGCAGGCGTTCCCGGCCCTCTCCCGACCGAAGCACTTCCTTCAGGGCCCTGGGACCGCCCGACTGGCACCACTGGGGCAATATGATAAGGAGCCGGGTGCTGCTTAAAGTGTAGGGATAACTGTCGAATGTAACGTCCAACCCTTCTGCCACGGCGTCTTCCACCAGTTGCAAGATGCGGCGGCCGCCTCCGGGGGCGGTGACCCGCTGGTACAGATGGGTGACGTGGGAAGGGATGCCGGAACGCCTTCCGATCTCAATGGCTTCTTTGATGGGATCAAGGAACCGGTCGCCCAAACCGTTGCGGACGTGGGTGTGGTAGATGCCCCCCAGTGCGGCGGCTTCCTGACTTAATTGGATCAACTCATCGGTGTCGGCATAACTTCCCGGCGGGTAATCCAGGCCGGTGGAAATGCCGAAGGCGCCTTCCTCCATGCCTTCCCGCAGGATCGCCCGCATATTGGCGATGTCAGAGGAAGAGGCCGGCCGGTCGTCCCAGCCCATGGCGCAGATACGCACTGGAGAATTACCGATGATATAGGCGATATTGACCGACACCTTGGCGTCGAACATCTGGAGGTATTCGGCCACGGAAGACCACCGGCCGGGCAACGGCGGGTTGCCGTCCAGTCCCGAGTTCAGCTCAACGAATTGAAGGAAGTCGTCGTGGCTGGTGAATGGAGCGTAGGAGTTGCCATCCACGCCCACCAACTCGGTGGTTATCCCCTGGCGCACCTTCGGCTCGTGCCGGGGCTCGGCCAGGATCACCAGACCCGAATGGGCGTGCATGTCGATGAATCCGGGGCAGACGATCTTTCCGGCGGCCTCAATGGTCCTGGCCGGTTCCAGTTGGCCTACATCGCCGCGCAAAACATGTATCTCGTCGCCGGTGATGGCAACGGACCCATAGAACCCGGGATTCCCCGACCCATCTATGATCAGGCCATTGATTATCAGCAGATCAAGCACCGGCGGCCTCTCTACCGCCAAAATGCGAGGCGTTTAAAAAACCCGCCTGAACTGCCTTCGTCCTTGGAGCGGCCCACTCCAACGCTATCGCGGCTTCGATTTAGAATGAAGTTTAAATCCTTGAACAACTCCTCAAAGCGGTCCAGGCCCCGATTTAACCCCGTCAGGGTAAAACCCATCCCCTGTTGGATCAGATATTCGGCGGGGCGGTACGGGTAAAACGGCTTGGGAAACTGGGGCAAGGCCTCCAGAAAAGACCTAACCTCGTCGATCAAAGGAACCGGAACAGTTGCCGCCCGCCCCAATGAACCCGTGTCCTCTTTGGATAGGCCATAGGCCGTGGCGGCAAGTTCAAGGTAAGCGTCGCGTCCAATCACATCCTCAATCCTGGAATTGGGTGTCTTAGTGTAGGAATCCCAGGTAAGGACGTGGCCTTCCTTCATCAGTTTGGTTTCAGGTGTTTCCCCCGCTTCCAAGCCTTGGCCCGCGGGAAAACTGCCCACCACCGCTATCTTCTGGGGACCGCCGGACATCAAAGACATGAACGCGGCTACCTTTTCAACCCCCCCGCACGGGGTGATGACCCATCGGTCGTCCAGCGTGCTTTTCCCCATGGAAGCCAGCTTGCGTTTGAACCATTGCAGATATAGGACCTCCGACGGCCCGTCCACCAGCAGGGTGTTTTCGGCCACGGCCAGGGACTTGGCGAGACCGTATCCCAGGGCCACCTGCAAGGGGAGCAGCGTGTCGCGGTCGGAGCTCAACA
The DNA here is from genome assembly GCA_022562335.1 of Chloroflexota bacterium. Lineage (GTDB taxonomy): Bacteria > Chloroflexota > Dehalococcoidia > Lucifugimonadales > UBA3495 > Io17-Chloro-G2. Next base: position 6,244 of record JADFPM010000042.1, on the reverse strand, counting down.
CCCGGTCTCCCACCTTGGTTCCTTCTAGGAGCCCGTCTTCCGAGGACTCGGGCGCGTCCACCACGATGTTTTCCACAGTCCGGGCCCGTGATAGGTTAGCCGGGTCGATCATGAACGGGGAATGGGTGGTGTAGATCACCTGGTAATTGCTGGCCAAGCGCTCTTCTATGTATTTCAGCAGGTCGGCCTGGGCCCGGCCATGGAGCGCCAGCCCGGGGTCGTCCAAAAGAAGGATCAGGTTATCGCCGTAGGTTGAGCGTATCTGGTTGAACCAGACCAGGAATGAGAAGAACCACACCATACCGGCGCTGCGTTCGTCAAAACTGGTGGTGTCGCCTTGACGGGTGTTTTGTATGCGGGTCCGCAGCACCCAACCTTCGTTGTAAGGCGCCGGGTCGCCGGGCAAAGCCCTTTGCAACAAGAATTGAACCCGCAGGCTCTGGTTCTGGCTCCAATACCGGAAGATCTCCTGGGTCACCCGCTCGGAAGCGCCCTCCAATTGGGCGGTCAACATCTCATGCTGGTCTAACTGCTCCAGGTCGTCGACCGTCTTCCCGATCATGTCCAACAGGGCAAGGAATATCTTGTCGCCTTCTTCCAGGGCGTCGTTCTCCAGACGGGACTTGAGGCCGGTGACCGACACCTGCCCCGGCATCCTCAGGTATTCGGAGAAGTAGGCGATCTTGGGCAGGCGTTCCTCAAGCTTGGCTATGATTCCCTGTCTGACGTCGTAATCCTTATAATTCGTTATCAAAAAGACCAACAGGGCCTGTTCCCGGTCCGACCGGCCGTCTTTGCCGGTAAGGCGAGAGTGCAACTCCTGCAAAGACCCGGCATCTTTCAGGTTTCTCAGCTCGTTTCGCTCCAACCCGTGCGTAGCCAAAATGTGCTGGATAACGGCCGCTTCATCTATATCAAAGTCGTAGTGGGTCTGATTGCTGTAGCCTTTGGCGATGCCCACAGTGGTGATTTGGCGTGCCGGCGGTCCCGCGATCCGCTCCAGGTCCGCGATGTCTTCTTGGGTTAGTTCCCAAGTGGTGGACACCGCTTGGTCCGATTCCTGACCCTGCCGCTCCTGGTACTGGACCAGATGCCGCCGCGGGTATTCCAATACGTCAAAAATACCGTCGTCGGGATCCACGGGGTTTATCTTGGCGATGGCCTGAAGCAAGGTGGTCTTGCCCGACTCGTTCTTTCCTACAAGATAGGTGATTTTGTCATCTATCCGGAACTCGTTGGAGTCACGGACGCACTTGTAGTTTTTCACGTGTACGGTTTTGAGGATCATGGTCGCCCTCGTTCAGGTACCATCGAGCAGACTTGGCCGAGCAGGCTTGGCCGTTGGGCGGTTGCCCTGAATTCATTGCCAGGATATAGGTGGGGCCTTCGGGTTAAAATCCAATCGCTAAAGGCCCCTGCCGGCCATCTATATGACATTCCAATAACCCCACCGAAAGGTGGAATACTACGCGGTATTTGGCCGTATCTATCTCGGAATTCGTCTTAGTTTGACCAAATCATAACCCAAACGATCGCCGGTTTTCCACCCCTGGGCCTACGGCGATACGCGAGTATTTAGCCATGGCCCTTCACCATGGGACAAAACACCATGAAGCGCGTCAAAACACCGCACCCGAACTGAAAGCAGGCGGCCCATCCAGTCAGGCGCCCGATGGAGAACATCCCGTGGAGATCATTCCAGCAGACAGGCCGTGGGACCGGTGATCTCTTCCGTCGCTGCGACGGCAAAATAAACCGGCATAAGGTATAATCTGCCCCACATCCAGCAATTTAGACACGGGAATCACGCATGAGTAAATTTCTTGACCGCATGGAGCGAATTGCCTTGGCAGGGCCGGGAGGCATGGGGTTCGGCGTCGTCCGGACCGAGAAAACACCTGGAATGGCCTTGATTGGTCTGGTGTCGGGCAGTTATGCCAAGGGTTTGGCCACGGTTGCAAAGTTGGCCCTCGATGCCGCCCTTTTGACGGGGATCGATAACGCCACCGGACTGAAGCGCCTCGAGAAATCACTGCCATCGGCGCCCTGGGGAGTAAGAATATCTTCGCTCACGGAAGATTCAGCCCGGGAATTTCGCGACGGAGGATGCGATCTCTTGGCCTTTTCCCTGGAAAATACCGCGGCCTCTGCCTTGGCCACCGACGATGCCGCGCGAATCTTGTATATAGAAGCCGATATCGAAGAACGAGAACTGCGGGCCATCGGAGCCCTGCCCGTGGATGCACTGATCCTGCCCATGAAGGACGTTTCCGGTCCCTGGGCGCTGGCCGACCTGGCCGCGGTGGCATCGATCAGCCGGCGGGTGGATAAATATATGTTGGTGGAGGTTGCCGACGCGCCATCGGCGAGTGACCTGGAGGCCCTGCGGAACGCGGGCGTCGATGGACTGGTGGTGGACGTCGCCGCCGTGGGCGCAGATGACTTGCAGAAACTAAAGTCGGCGGCCCTGGAGATGCCCAGGAAGGGTTCCAACCGGCGAGGCCGGGCCTCCGCCATCGTCCCTGCCTCGGTGTTTCCCTCCGACGCCGGCCCCCAGCGTGAGGAGGAGGAAGAGGAAGAAGACGATGATATATGACCGGGAATATGGCGGGACATCCGCGAGCGATGAAAGACTGCTTTAAGCCCGGTCACACCTTCGGACCTGTCACAAGCCACCGGGTGAACAATCACTTCTTGGAACTGACCCCGCCTTCCTCCAGCAACGGCCGTTAACGCCCATGCTGCTTGGCTCCTATCAACTGCTTTTGGACGACCCTACGAGTTTCCTGCGCCTGACGGTGCTGGTGGCCTTTTCATTGCTGGTGGCGGTGACGGTACACGAGTTCAGCCATGCTCTGGTGGCCACCGGCCTGGGCGACAATACCGCCAAGCGGTTGGGCCGGCTGAGCTTAAACCCTACAAAGCACTTGGACCCGGCGGGCACAGTTATGATGCTGGTGGCGGGGTTTGGCTGGGGAAAACCGGTGCCGGTAAACCAGCACAATCTTTCCCACGGGCAAACCGGCATGGCATTGGTGGCGGCCGCGGGCCCCCTGACCAACATCATGGTGGCCTTCTTGCTGGCTCTGCCCATCAAACTGGGCTTGTTGGATTGGAGCGCACCTGCCTTGAACCGGGTTTCCTACGTCATGACCGGTGGCCTGCCGGAGGGCCTGGCCGACATTTTGGGCCTGATGATCTTCTTTAATATCTTGTTGGCCGTATTCAACCTGATCCCCCTGGCGCCTCTGGACGGGTCCAAGATCCTGGCGGGACTTCTGCCCAGAAACCAAGCCCAGGCCTACGCCCGCGTCGAGCGCTACGGGCCGGCCCTGCTGGTGGGGCTGATCATGGTGGACTACATGTCAAACCTGGGTATCTTGTGGGGCGTCATGGGACCGGCGGTCAGACTCTTGGCAACGGTGGCCACCGGCTACTAAGACTCTCCCCCATGCTAGAATGAACTTGATCTCAGCCAGTCATATCACGCCCGCCCACCTCCAGGAGCTCTTCCCTCATGCCTGAAGACACTGATGAAAACACCGGCAACCAAGACGCCAGCCCCGGATACCTGGGCATGGTGTTGCCCGAAGAGGGCGTGGTCGACCTCGCCGATAAGCTGACCGGCTACATGACGGAGATCGAATTGGGCGGGCTGCCCGACATAATCGGGCAGGTCCTGGACGATTTCCTTGAGCAGTGCGGAAGTATACCCGAAGACCTGAAAGACGCGAACGCCTTCGAGCAGATCACCGGCAACCAACTCTCGGCGACCTTGGCCTATCAACTGGGCAGGTTGGAAGGCCGTTCTCCCCAGGTGGTCCGGATATTGATTGAGGAAGCGGTCAGCAAATGGGGCACCCGGCCGGTGGCGGATTCTCCCGACATTTCCGATCAGGACCTGGCAACTCCCAAAGAATTGGTGTATCCACGCCTGCGGCGGTTGGAATATCCCGATCCACCGGCCGATCCATCAGATACGGGCCCATAAAAACGGAGCAGATATATGACCACCGCCGAGCAAAACCACGGTCCGATCTATGACCTGGCGCTGACCGGAGGAACCATAATGGACCCCGGACAGGGGTTAAACGGCCGCCGGGATATCGCCTTTAAAGACGGTCTGGTGGCAAATATCGCCGAACGGATCGATCCGGCGTTGGCGGCAGCCACGGTGGACGTCACCGGCAAGCTCATCACCCCTGGTCTGATAGACCTGCACGGCCATTTTTTCCACGGCGGCACCGGCAGCGCGGTCTCGGCCGATCAAAACTGCCTGTCAGCGGGAACCACCACGGGGGTGGATGCGGGCAGCGCCGGCTTCGCCAATTACCAGGCCATGCGGGATTACGTCTTTCCCGCCCACCGGACCCGCCTGCTGGCCTTCTTGCACATCGGCGCCGGGGGACTCACCCTCAACCGGGTGCTGGGCGGAGGGCTGCACGATATGGCGGTCATCGACGCCGACCAGACGGCCGACCACGTGAAAGCAAACCCGGGCTTCCTGTTCGGCGTAAAGGTGAGGATGCACACCAATGCCGTGGCGCCATGGAACGCTCACGAAGCTATGAAAAAGACCAGAGAGGCCGTGGACCAGTCGGGGAGCCGGTTGATGGTCCACGTAAGCGGTACCCCCATACCGCTGCCGGAAGTGCTGGAATACCTGGGCCCCGGAGACATATGCACCCACGCCTTCAACGGCAACCCCGAGTCTATCCTGACGCAAAAGGGCAAGTTGCGCCCCGAGGTACGGGAGGCGGCTGACCGGGGGGTCATCATGGACGTTGCCCACGCGGGGATCCACTGTGACGTTGAAGTGGTCAAGGCGGCCATGGAGCAGGGTTTGCCACCCACCACCATCAGCACCGATATACACATCGGGCCTCCCGATCGCACGGTTTATCTCATGAACGACCTGGTGAGCAAGTTCCACGCTTTGGGGATGTCGCTGGAAGACGCCCTGGAGGCCAGCACGTCCCGCCCCGCCCAGGTGCTCGGCCTGCAGGAAACCATCGGTTCTCTGGCGCCGGGCATGGCGGGAGACGCGGCGGTGTTCGACCTCAGGGAGGGCAGGTTCGTTTGGCACGACATGGCGGGGCACAACGTGGAAGGAAAGGTCCGCCTGGACACCTTCCTAACCGTGCGCGCCGGCCAGGTTGCCTGGCGGGAGGGCCGCTTGCTACAGATGGGTGAGTGCTGACCGCCGGGAATCTTCGAGCATTCCCGATTTCGCCGGAAATTCCGACCGTAACTTCAATCGATGGCGGCGGTCACGGTAGACACGGGCTCGCCGTCAAGCTTGAACACGAACTCGATGGTCTCCCCGGCGGGAAACATATCTTTTTCCACCGCCACGATCCGTAAAGGGGCCATCAGGTAGGGCCGCAGCCTGCCCTGGGGCTGGTCTTCCAACTCCATTTCCACCGTGGCCCGGTTCCCGTTCACAGAAAACCCCACTACCGAAAGCGGGTCACCCTGCACCGGGCGCCAGAGGTAGTAGGCCGCCAGCAAGATGGAGTTTTCGAATTCGATCCTGGCCAGACTGAGGGATGTGCCCCGGGACAGCCTCAGGGTGAAACCAGCGTTGAAAGCATCGAATTCCTGCTGGTTGGTTATGACAAAGGTCCTCAACTCCTGGGTAAATGCCGCGGCAGATCCGCCGTCCACGGGTTCGGCCCATCCGCTATTCACGTATCGCCAAGTTGGCAGGACGATGTCGTTGACCGCCGTGGCCGCCGGCGACTGTTCCGGCGACTGTTCCGGCGACTGTTCCGGCGACTGTTCTAAGGAGGAAGGCGGTTCCGGGGTGACCGGTCCCTGTCCGCAGGCTGCCACCACAAGGAACACCGCCAACGCCGCCGCCAGATAAACCCGATTCTTCACACTGACAATGACTCCATCTCTTCGCGAAACCATCTCTGATTCAAGCAACCGTTTCTCACTGAGCCTTGCATATGCTATTAAACTTGACGGTTGGCAGGTCTGTGGGGCCAAATCCCCCCATCCCCCCTTTACGAAAGCGGGGCTAAATCTCCCCCTTTACAAAGGGGGATTAAGGGGGATTTCTACTCTCGCCTGATTGCTCGTGATGTCTAGCAATTCGCGCAAGGCTAAGTATTCGTATCTTATCACCCACTCTTATTCGGCCCTCCTTATCCGGCCCTTCCTGATTTACCTGAGGCGCTGCCCTTGCCGTGTTGGCGGTCCGGTCAAGCAACGGGGCCGCCAATCAAGCCATCCCGCC
>JADFPM010000297.1 GCA_022562335.1 Chloroflexota bacterium | reverse complement strand
CCGAACGAAATCCCGAGTTCATCCGCTGGTTGTTCAATCTTTTGGGACATGATGACCGGGAGATGTGGACCAGGGTAGTGATGGGATTGATGCCTGAGCAGGTGTTCGCGGGCGTCAAAGTCCTCATCCGCGAGACTATCACCGATGATTGGGCCGAGTTGACGCGGCGAATTCCCGAGTTGAACGTCTAGCCTTACCGGCGGTCGCGGCAGTCAATCTAGGATATCGATGGTTTCCAGGGAGCCGGGAGTGGCCCTGGATATGAACAATACCGCGCTCTTGGGGGGCATCACTTCGATGGTGAAGGTGGTGCTGGTGCCCAGCTTGGCCGTCAACACCGTGTCCAGGTTCAGCAATTTTATTTCAAAGATCTCGCCCTTCTCCAACAGGGTATCGCTGTCGCCGAATGAAGCTATGTTGGCCGCGCTGAAATCGGTTGTATTGGTGAAGTTCCGTACCTGGTTCCTGTCGCTGTAACGGATTATTATGGTGCCCGGCGTCATGTCGGCGTGGTCTCCGCCCGCCGCAAGTCCAACTTCGAATGATATTTGAGACACCACCCCGGATGTGCCGGTGGTGCTTGCCGTGAGAATGACCGAACCCTTCAGCACTATGGTGCTGCGTTTGCTCTCCAGGCCCGCTGATATGGTCTCCCTGGCTTTATCGCTGGAATATAATCCCACGGACAATACGGCAAAGGCGAAAACCGAGGAGACCACCACGAAGGCGATCAACACGATGGCCGTTTCCAATCCGGTGATTCCCCGTTGGTCCGGCCACCATGCCGGCCAAAACCGCGGGAGGCGGCGGAAGGCGGTTGCAACCGGTTCGCCGGCGGTCAGGAACAGGCAGGGGTGAATTTGTTTGGGGTGATTCTTCACAGCAACAATACAGCGGTTGGCGCGCAGGGGCACGGCTCGCTTGAATCAAAATGAGCGGCGCCATGGTTTTGTAATGACCTAACCCACCTTAATCATCTGGGTGGGTCAGTCCAACCGGATTGCCACCTAATTCGCGGAGAAAAAATAAACACTTGAGGGGGGGCAGACACCCCTGTTTTTCAGCCCGGGTTGTACTAGCCGCGCGGGATTCGGTGATGATTTGGCCAATATTATGAGCTATATTGGGCCAAACGCGGTAAAAGTCAGACAATCGTCCACCGTCGGTCCCGCAATGGGCCCACCCCGATTCCCGTATAGGCGGAAGGCTCTGGCCGTTGTAAATCCAGGACCCAGAGCTAGATCTTATCCTCGATGAACCGGCACCATTGGCCGACGGCCTCGGGGGTTGACGTTCCGTGGGGACCCGGATAGGCGATCAGCCGCTTGTCTTCCGAGCCGATCAGGTCGAACAGCGCGCATTGGGATTCCCTGGCGAACAGCTCGTCGTCCCACTGCATGTGAAACAGCACCGGGATACGGATCTTCGGGGCATCTCTTTTTAACCGGGGACCGGCGTGGGCGCTGGCCCTGGATGGGTCTTTGGTCTCCAAAGCGTTCTTGCCCAGAGCCGCGCAACGCAGCCGGTCCCCGGCGGCGGCCACGAATGGGATGCCAAAGCGGGTGCCCATGGAAAAACCGGCGTAGGCCACCCGGCCCGCGTCGATGAAGTCCATGCCCGTCAGATGTTCCAGCGTGGCGCACCAGTCCTCCACCATCCCATCGATGACCTGGTCAACGGTTCCCTGGGTCATGGCTGAATTCTGGTCGTATTCCCCGGGATCTTTCCGGTCGCCGTGGGCGGGCCCGTCGATGGCCGCCATGGCGAACTGGGAGACGCCGGCCAGCCGCCGGCCCAACATCAACGACCTGGCCACCCGCTTGTGGCCGCTGCCGCCGTGGCCGAACAAAACAAGCGGCAGGGGGCCTTTGGCGGTCTCAGGGAACCAGATTATTCCAGGGACCGGCTTCTTGCCCCCGGAAATCACGAATTGGCGTTCGGTGATCAGGCCTTCGCTGGAGCCCTCGTCTTTCCAATGGAATTCTGTCACAGTGATTCACCTCGATAAGTGGTTCCCGGTCCAAGGGGTCATGGCTAGTCGGGCAAAACGGCGATGGCGTCTATCTCTATCTTTAGATCCGGGGTGCCCAGAGCGGCCACCTGGACCTGGGTGCTGGCGGGAAAGCCGCCTTCGAAGTATTTACGGCGGACCTCGCCCGAAGCCGGCGCTTCCCGCAGGTCGGTGACAAAGCTGGTGACTTTGACCACGTTGGCCAGCGTGGCGCCGTTGGCCTCCAGGATGGTCTGAAACTTTTGCAGTATCACTTCGGTCTGGGCGGCGATGTCGCCGGTCTCAGCGGGCGTCCCCCGGGCGGTGCTGCCGGCGATGAAAAGAAGGTTTCCCCAGCGCACCGAATGGTGAAACGCGCCGGCCGGTTGGGGCATTCCGGGATAATCCTTGCGTTCGATCTCCACTTCAAGCCTCCTGTGATATCTGATGGTGTTGCGGTCATTCCCCGGTAGTTTAACCGCTCTTCAAGGGAAAGCGTAGGTGGCCTTGATCGGGGCGCAAAGCCGGCAAATACGCGGATGGAATTAAATATGTTGACCCTGGCCAAATCTTGTATCAGACTTACACCCTGCGCCTGGGTAATGGGCGTTTGTGGAAAGTCTAAGTGGGAGTAAACATCATGTCCCTTGCCCGCGAGCGGTTCCGCCGGGTGATATCCCGTCCGGAATGCACCCTGGCCGCCAATATATTCGACCCGTTGTCGGCCCGCATCGCCCATATGCTGGACTACGAGGTCTGCTTTTTGTCCGGCTCGGTGCATAAGGTCGCCAACCTGGCCTACCCCGACATAGTGATGACCAACATGTCCGACCTGGTGGACGTTTGCCGGCGCATCACCCGCATCGCCGACGTAAGCCTGATGCACGACGGCGAGGACGGTTTCGGCAACGCGGTGAACGTGGTCCGCTCGGTGAAGGAGTTGGAAGCGGCGGGCGTATCGGCCATCGAGATAGAGG
>JADFPM010000041.1 GCA_022562335.1 Chloroflexota bacterium | reverse complement strand
TGGTCTCCTCGGTCAAAGCGTGCCAGTCATTGCCTCCGAAGGGCATGATCGCGCCTCCACGTCTGAGTTTGGCGGCCCCATCCTAACACACCTGCATGTGTGGCAAACTTGAATGATCTTGGATCCAGTCAGGCTAAGCCAAGTCCCTTTTAACCGCCGCCGGGCGCGGCCGTGGCGGCGGAGCGGGCCAGATTCAAAGCCGTCACCGGCGGCAGACCGCTGAATTGCCATATTTGCTGTTTTTTGAATGCTCCAGCCGATTTGAAACGGCGCGCCATCTCTCCGGCCGTTTCCACCGCTTGGGAAAGGGACTCGCCGGTTGCCGTAACCCGGCTGACCAGGCGCAACCGCTGCATCTGCCGGGCATCCATCACCTCACCGGTGAGCAGCAGGTCCAGGCTGATGCCCACGTTGGTCATACGGGGGAGCAAGACCGATGCCAGGCGGTAGCTGACGGGCAGGTTGGTGTCGGGAAAGCCGAAACGGGCATCTTCCGCCGCCATCCGCAGGTCGCAGGCCAACGCCAACTCAAAGCCCAGGCCATAGCACTTGCCTTCCACCGCCGCAATCACCGGTTTTGACAAGGTATGAGGGAACAGTCCGTCCAGCGGAGCGGCCAGGGAACTGTCGTCCGCCGCGTCCAACAACTCAGGGACGTCGTGTCCCACGGAAAAAACGTTGGCGCCACCGTGGACAACGCCCACCAACAGTGCGTCGTCGGCTTCCAGATGCTCCCACGCCGCAATCAATTCGCTCTGGAGTTGGCGGTTCAGGGCATTGCCCGATCCGGGGCGTTCCAACCGGACCACCAAGACCGGGCCATGTTCTTGATATGACAAAAGTTCGGGCATTTTATGCCTCAGATAGAATCGATCGACGGTTTGGGATGCCGGTTAGGCCGGCCATTCGAAACCACTTTCCGACAGACTTTTCTCCAACCCCTGCCGGTACCCGGCGCCGTCTTGGGGAGCGAACCGCTGTTCCAGGGACATGGCGTAGTCCAACGGGACTCCGATGCTTTGGAATAAACGCAGTTTATGGTAGTGGAGATAGTCGGCAGGATAACGGCAGATCTGCCGGGCAACCTCTTTGGCTTTTTCCACGCTCTGTCCTTTTGGAACCACCTTGTTCACCAGACCCAGGTCGTGGGCCCTTTGGGCCGTCAAAGGGTCGCCGGTCCACACCATTTCCAGGCCGATGTTCAGGTTGGCCAGGAAGAACAACTTGTGGGTGGTCTGCTTGGCCCCCATCCCGCGCTTGACCTCGGGCAGTCCCATCTTGGCCTGCTCTTCCATGATGCGCAGGTCGCAGCCCATGGCCAGTTCGCACCCCGCCGCCAGGCACCAACCGTTGATGGCCGCTATGACGGGCTTCCACAGGCCGAAGTTATTGCCGTTGAAGGATGGCCGTATCTGCCGGGAATGGGCGGCGTCCAGCAGCGCCTGGGCCGACTGAGCGCCCAACTCCCGGGCCCGGTCATCGTTCTGGCGCAGGTCGGCCCCGGCGCAGAAAGCCCGGTCCCCCGCGCCGGTTATTATCATCACCTTCAGGTCCGGGTCGTCCCGGAAATCCAGCCACGCCTCGGTGACCGCCTCAGGCAGGCCTCCGCCCATGGCGTTCATCCGCTCGGGCCGGTTCATGGTTGCGATGAGGATCTCTCCATCTCTCTCCCGCAACAACACATCGGTGGAAACTTGGGATTCCTGCATGTCCCCCCTTTTCTGGCCCCCATCGGACCAAGGCGGCTACCGGTTGCGCCACACGGGACGCCGTTTTTCAACAAAGGCCCGGGTCCCTTCGATGCGGTCTTCGCTGGCGTAGGGATTTGGGCCTACCTCCAGCGTCTGGGCATAGTGAAAGGGCACGCCTATGGAGCGGTAGGCGGTCTCTTTTTGGAAGGAACGGGTGACCGGGGCGTAAAGCAGCAGCTCTCGGGCCAGCTTGATGCCGCCGGACACCGCGGTGCCCTCGGGAGTCGTTATGGTCGGCTGCATCGGCAACATGGGCAACGGCCCTTCGGCTTCTTCGGGTTTCTCTTCGCTCTCGCCCTGGTACACCAACCGGTTGATCAAACCCATCCGATGGGCTGACAAGGCGTCCAACGATTCCCGCGCCCACATCAGGTCCAGAGCGGCCGACTGGCCCAGCAGATTCACCAGCCACACACCGGTCACATTGGGACCGCCGGCCGGCGAGTCCAGCCCCGCCTGGAACGAAGCGGATTCCTCGGCCAGGCGAAGGTCGCAACCCAGGGCCAAGGCCATGCCCTCTCCCCGGCAGATACCCTGGATGGCCGCAATGGTTGGCTTGGGCGTCTCAACATAGCCGCCGGCCCAGTGAATAGCCCGGTCCCGCCGCGCTTGATGGGAAGCCGGTGGCTCATCGGCCGAACCGGTGCAGAAGTCGCTCCCATCGGCGCAGACCACGGCCACCCATGCGCCGTCATCGTCCCGGTAGCGCAGCAGGGCCTGGTTCAACTCGCGGCGCATCTCGGGGTCGAAGGCGTTGCCCCGGTCCGGCATTTCCAGCCGTATCAACGCCAGCCGGTCCTCTACTTGATAGGAAACCTGTGCCACGGCTTAGCCCCTCTTGTGATCTAACCGGGTGGTTTTTTCCTTGGGCCGCCACCGGCCCGGCATATCCATACAATATCAGTAATCATCGAGAGCCGTCGATGATCTTTCGCAAATGCCCACCGGCAGACATTCCCCGGACCCCAAGCATACGGAATATCCCCCGCTGACCGGCGGGCAAAGATCCCGTAAACCGGCTGCTTGGGTTCCCCGTCAATAGGCATGGATCTCTGGAGGATGGACGGTCAACGGGCCGCCGTTCGAGCATTGACTATTGGCAGATAATAAGATATAAATTATCGCTGCCGCGAATATGTCCAATCATCAGTTTTTAAGGTATTTCACGCCCCAGTCACGTACGGGCCAAACGATTGAACCCAACTCTTGAACCCAACCCGCACCGGATCTCAAGGCAACCGCCGTAAATGCTATTAAATCCAAATCGTCGGTCTATTCGTAATTTAGCTAAAACCACTTACGTCAACCAAATATCAACCAAATCTTCTGGGGTCATCACAGGCTAGGGCAGGGCCACGCTCAGCCACGATCTCGGGATGAATCAACCGGGCCGTATAAAGACGACATCCTAAACAGAATGGAGACCATCACGCTATGACATATTGGAGAACCAATCCCAAAGCATTCATCATGGGGACCCTGGCCATTTTTCTGATTGCGATCCTGGCCTGCGGCACCTCGGAGGAAGATGTAAAGGAACAACCCGCCTCGGCGGTCGCCACCCCCGCCTCGGCGGTCACGTCCGTGCCGGCGGCCGGGGTGGCAGCCACGGTGGCCCCCACCGAAGCGCCCGCGGCTATGGCCGGGCCCTCCGGCACCATAAACTATGGTGTGGTGGAAACGGGCATCTTCGAGGGGCACCCCAGGTTCATCTCCAGCCCTCGTTACCAGTACGTGGCCGTCACCGCGGGTGAAGCAATGGTCACGATCAATCCGGACCTTACCCCCGGACCGTTTCTGGCCACCGAGTGGAGCATATCCCCCGACTTCCTGACCTGGACTTGGAAGATCCGGGACGACGTCGAATTCCAAAAGGGATATGGGAATCTGACCATCGAAGACGTCCTATACTCCTTCCAGCAGTACCACGAAGGCGCTCTCAACGCGAGGGCCGGGATTATCGGCGACTACTGGGTTGGCAACGCCGGCGGCACACAGACGATCATCGACGACTACACCATCGAAGTGAACACCGGCGTGCCCTGGGTGCCGGAGGTGGCATTTGAGTTCATGCGCGGACTGGGAGGTCTCAGCACTTCCATCGTAAGCAAAAAACAGTCCGATGAGTTGACCGCCGAAGTAGCCAGCAAGGACATCGCCATGACGGGTCCTTGGGAGATCAAAGAATTCGCCAGCGGCAATTTCTGGAAGTTCGAGGCTGTCGAGGACCACTGGCGGCAGACCCCCTTCTTCAAGGAGTTGGTCCTCTGGACCATTCCTGAAGAGTCCGCCCGGGTCGCTGGTTTCCAGACGGGAAACCTGGATATCTTCCAAATGTCCTTCGACACCATCCCCACCGTGGAGGCCGTGGAGGGCGCGACCATCGTTGCCTGGCCGAACGCCGGACAGGCCGGCCTGAACATCTATGGCCAGACCTACGGGACCGATAAGGACGGCAATCCCTACGACAAACTGGATTGCACCAACGCTTGGGTTTCCTGCGACGAAGACCCTGATTCAGCGGAATGGGCCAAGGCTGTCTTGGTCAAAAAGGCCATGGCCATCTCCATCGACCGCCAGGCCATCGTCGACGAACTGTTGTCCGGTTTCGGAAACGTTCTTTACCTTAGGGACTGGATGGGCCACGAAGGCAAGGCCGACCCCCGCTGGGTACACGAATACGACCCCGATCTAGCCAGGGAATTGCTGGACGAAGCCGGTTTCCCCGAAGGCTTCGAAATCACCCTCACTCCCGCTATTCGCGGAAGACCCGCCGAGGTCGAGGCCTGTGAAGCTGTTGCCCAGTACTGGGAAGAAATCGGAATCAACGTAAAGATACAAAACGTACCTTACGCAACCATCCGGCCGTCGTTGATCACCAGGCAGTACCAGGGAGTCACCTGTCACACCGTTAGCGGACGTTTGACCCCCATCATCGGCGCCTCCAACTATGTCAAGAAGTCCACTTTCAGCTACGGCACCGAGCACCCATGGATGGAGGAGAAGATCACCGCGGCCTTGGGCGAGGTGGACCCGGCGAAACTGACCGTGCTGGAAAAGGAGATCTACGGTTGGTTTTACGACAACGTGATGGCATTCGCGCTCTACGCCCATGACGGCGTATGGCCGGTGGGGCCCAAACTAGATCCGGATTGGACTCCATTCGGATTTAGCGAGGTCGCGCAACCGTCGGGATTCGAATACATCAAGCACAGGCAGTAGAATCCGGCTTCGGCCAGGCTGCCAGGGTCGTGGCCGGACCCTGGCAGCGCTCCCGAGGGTAATAACGGTCAATGAAGATTGGCCCGGAATCGCAGAATCAACCTGGTGAGGACACCGAAGGGGTAGCCTCACCAGGCAAATGGTTTAGTGACCACCCCAAGGATAAAGTCACGTATCGTCCGATAGGGTTTCCATTGGTTGGATCTCCAAGGGTTGCAAACCTTTTCAATAGCTAGCCAACTGGTTTAAAACATGCAAAAGTATTTACTACGCCGGCTACTCCTCGCCATTGTCACCCTGCTTTCGGTATCGGTCATCATATTCATCTTGAGCAGGGTCTCCGGTGATCCCAGGCACATCTACCTGGACGACTATTCGACCCAGGAAGACTGGGACCGAATGGGAGAGCTTTTGGGCTTGGACAAGCCCTATTACCAGCAATACGCCCTCTTCATCAAGGACGCGGTCCGATTGGATTTCGGCATCTCGGTCAAAGAAAAACGTCCCGTGACCGAGATCATCATAGAGCGCGCGCCGGCCACCCTTCTACTTGGTGGCACCGCCTTCGCGCTTTCCCTGTTAATCGGCGTGCCGCTGGGCATAATGTCCGCGGTGACGAGGGGGAAGTTTCTGGACCAATTTGGCAAATTAGTCGCCCTCATCGGCCAATCGGCCCCGCCTTTCTGGTTGGGCATCATGCTGATGTTCTTCTTCGCCGTGTGGCTGCGCTGGACGCCACCCTACGGCAACGAAAAATGGAACAGTATCATACTGCCTGCGGTAACCCTGGGCTGGTATTATGCGGCGGCGAACCTGCGCCTGGTCCGTTCAGCCATGCTGGATGTCCTTGATTCGGAATACATCAAACTGGCTCGGGCCAAGGGAGTGACTTCCACGTCGGTCATCCTGAAGCACGGTTTGCGCAACGCATTGATCCCACCCCTGACCTTTGCCGGCGTGACGCTGGGAGCCCTGGTCACCGGATCGCTGGTGGTCGAAACGGTGTTTGCCTGGCCCGGCCTGGGCCGCCTGGCCATTGAGGCGCTGTTCTCCTTCGATTATCCCCTGCTCCAGGGCGTGGTGATCACCTTTACGCTGATGTACGTCACTGCCGCTTTCGTGGTTGATATCTTGTATGCCTACGTTGATCCCCGGATTCGTTTCGCCTAACAGAAAGGATAATACATGGCTGCAGAAGTCACTGGAATAGTCCTACAACCCACCGGGCCTTTAACCCGCTTAACCGGAATGTACCGTTCGCTGCGGCGTTGGCCGGTGGTGCCTGTTGCCCTTCTGTCTGTGGTGTTGTTTGCCGGCATAACCGCGCCTTGGATCTCCCCCCACGATCCGGAAAGGGGCAATTTGCAGGAAAGGCACATACCGCCTTTCTGGTACGACTCGGAATCTTCAGTCGTGACCGTGGTGGAACGCATGACCATTGAGGGTAGGGCCACCCAGATCACCCTGAGCCAAGCCCAAAAGTTGGACCCCCAAGCCAAGATCGGCGATGAAATAGAGGCTGTGACCAAACTTGGCGGCAGCACGAAATTCCTGTTGGGCACCGACCAACTGGGCCGGGACGTCCTTTCCCGGGTGATATACGGTGCTCGTATCTCCATCATCGTTTCCCTGGTGACGCTGGGAGTGGGGGGCACGTTTGGAATCGTCGTAGGCTTGGCGGCCGGCTGGTACGGCGGCTGGGTAGACGAGGTCTTGATGCGCCTGGTGGACATCAAATTGTCCATCCCGCTGATCCTTATAGCCCTGGTGCTGGTGATCACCTTGGGACAATCATTCGGGGTCATCCTGACGGTGCTGGCCATCTTCATTTGGCCGCGTTTTGCCCGGCAGGTGAGGGGCGAGGTTTTGACCCTGAAACACATGGACTACGTGGCCCTGGCCAAGGTGTCTGGAGCATCCACGCCGCGGATATTGTTCATCCATATCTTCCCGGGGACCATAAACACGTTGATCGTGGTGGCTACGCTCCAGGTCGGGATAGTGATCCTGCTGGAGGCCACCCTCAGTTTCCTGGGCGCGGGCGTTCCGCCTCCCACGCCAGCCTGGGGGTCGATGGTTGCCGAAGGCCGCGATAAGTTGGCCGGCGGTATTTGGTGGTCAACCACCTTCCCCGGAGTGGCCATCATGCTCACGGTGGTTTCCTTGAACCTGTTTGGCGACTGGCTGCGGGATACCCTGGACCCGCGGTTGCGGCAAATGGAGTGATCCCACTGGAGCGCTAAAGGTCGATTGGTTAAAAAGATGGGCCCGGCTTTCCGCCGGGCCCATCTTTTATTCCCGATTCCGGCGATCTTCCAACGTTATTTGATATATACGCCGAAGAAGGCCGCCTGCCCATCGTCAAACCGGCGGCGGATGTGGTATTTTTAACCGTACCTAGCGCTTATCACCACAAAGAGAGGTTTTTACCATGGCTACCAAGATACCGGGGGAAACCTATCGCGGCGAGGGCCTGCACGTGCCCCTGTCCGCTGACGGACAAGTCGCGGCTTACGTATGGCCGTTGAGGATACTCTCGATCCAGGGCCAGGGGTGCGGCGGCCCAACCATAGGAGTCGAGGTTGGCAACGAAGAGATCATCCGCTTCGACTGCCACGCAGCCCTGGGACACTGGCACCGCGGAGGTTACGACCGCCTGGAGCGGCCGGGGAATTCCCACGTGGACTTCCCAGAGGGCCTGAAAGCCGTTGACGCGCAGGTCGACTGGGCTTTGCAGCAGATAAAGGAAAAGTGCGGCGAATTGTTGGCTGAAGCCCAACACGAAGACGCCGCCAAACTCCTGGACGAATCCTTTGTGCGGACCGGCCTGGCCGCGATAAAGGCCCATATAGAGAAAAATAGCGGCCTGAGGCCCCAGGCCATCGCCGAGAACCTCATCGCGGCCTAAACGGTACCGTGCCCCAGGCCATAGCAGATGATAAAGCCCCGGCGGAAATTCGCCGGGGCTTTCGTTGACCCTGCCCGCTATGCATCCGGCTTGACCTTGCCGGCTGATCCGTATCACTCCAGCAGAAACGCCTTGATGTCCGCGTAGGCCTCGCCGGGCATCTCCTCGGCTATGTGGTGGCCGCAGGGCATGGAATGGCCCCGGAGGTCGGTGGCGTAATCCCGCCAGACCTGCATCACGTCTTGGGTCCGGCCCACGAAGCCCGTTGCGCTCCATAACGCCAACATCGGACAGGTTACCTTATTGTCGAAGTCGGCCTCATCGTGCACCAGGTCGATGCTGGCCCCCGCCCGGTAGTCCTCGCACATGGCGTGGATGGCCGCGGCGTCAAAGCAGCGGGCATATTCATCGACCGCCTCTTGGGGGAAGAATTCGGCGGCGTTGGGGCCCCGCTCAAAACGGTGGCGGATGTAATAGTCGGAGCAGGCGCCGATGACCCTTTCCGGGAAGTCGAAGGGCTGGATCAAGAAGAACCAGTGGTGGGTGCTGGTGGCCATCTCTTTATCGACGATCTGAAACATGCGGCGGGTGGGTACGATGTCCAGCACCGCCAGCTTTCGCACCCGTTGGGGGTGGTCTTTGGTCAGCCGGTGGGAAACCCGGGCGCCCCGGTCGTGGCTGACCAGAAAGAAGGAATCGAATCCCAACTTCTCCATGACTTCCACCTGGTCCTGGGCCATGGCGCGTTTGGAATAGTTCAAATGCTCGGGATCGCCCTGGGGTTTTCCGCTGTCGCCGTAGCCCCGCAGGTCGGCCGCCACCACGGTGAAGTCTTGCGCCAGGAGAGGGGCCACCTTGTGCCACATCGTGTGGTTCTGGGGATACCCGTGGAGCAACAACAAGGGAGGGCCGCTGCCTCCCTTCACCAGGTTGATGGTCGTGCCGCTGGTCTCCACCTGACTCCGCTCGAAACCTTCAAACATATTGCTCACCTGTCTTTTCTGGTGGGGCGTTCCCGCATGGGTGGCGCTGGGGCCGCGTCAATTGTAAAACGGCCAGGGCGCCATGGCTACCGGGAGGTCAGCCCGGCCTGCCTGGGTCTACCGAACGTTGCGCGACCCGCTGGATGAGGTTCCCAAATAAAATAGCAGACCGGGAATAAATTTCCCGGTCTGCTTAAGATTCGTTTGCCTGGGCTCCACTGTGCCCAGCGATCACTGCTGGATGAGCAGCCCCGCGCATTCAATGGGGCGGGGCATGACTTGGCTCTTAGTTAGCGTGGAGCCTCCAACCCTCGGAAGCCCCGCCGGGCCTCATCCGCCGGCGGGGCCCTAACAGGCCAGTGGCCAAGGGAATCGTCTCGTAAACTCTTTGTTCATGGGTGGCCTCCCTTTCGTCCCACCGGGGAGGTTTATCGCATATTCAATCTAGCAGGCGCGAATATCCCTAAGGAGGGCCAAAGGTCACCAGGTTCTAGGGCCAAAAGGCCCCCTGTAAACCGAAAGGCCCCCTGTAAACCAAGGAGAGCCAAGGCGTCGAAAGCCGGTCTTAGGCCCCGGTCCACTCAAAGGCCAGGGTGGCGTAACGCACGAAGATGGTGCCTCCCGGCGCCGCCAGGGGCCCGTTGGCCGCCAGCAGGGCAATGGTGTGCCGGTCGCCGGGTGTTACGTCGCCGTTGAGCAAAACCCTTTGGGGCACATTGAAACCCTGGATCGCCCCCCGGTCCCGGTTGCATTCACCGTCGAGCCAGATCTCGCCGTAGTCGTCGATGCACGTTTCAAATTGGACCCGCACTCCGCGGGTGGGGTGGCCTTCCACCGTTTCCGGCAGGGTCACGTTGAGGCGATACCAGGCGAAGGTGAAACCGTGGGAGATTCGGGCGGCAAGGTCGTGACACACCTCCCAGGCGGAATCGTCGTAGGCCACCAACCGGGCGGGGCTGCCCTCTGCCTGGGTCACCAAACCCTCGTTGGATTCACCGGGCACGTAACCCCGGGCGAACTTCCATTCCCCACCCACCGCCGCCAATCCGGCGGGGTCTCCCAGATCTATCGTTGCTCTTGGCATGATCGCTGCTCCTTATTTAGATATCGATTCCAAAATCTGACCCACACCCGGGCCGTCAATCGTACAACTTGGGGGCGCCCGCCGGGTCGGGAAAGCTGTCGTCACCTTGTAATGCCCAGTAAAAAGCTTTGGCCAACACCTTGCTGTTGGCCTCTCCGCTGAACCTATGATCGCAGTCCGGCACCTGCCTTACCTGGAACGAAGCCGCCGCCATGGGGCCGGCCTGAAGCACGTAGGCCAAAAACCCGGCGATCTTATCCTCGCTGCCAAATGCCAGGTGGATATCTCCGGTGAACTGGGAGACCCCGTCATAGAACCAATCGCCCACGCTGTCGTAGGTGGACAGAAGTAGAATACCCTTGACCTGGGGATACCGGAAGGCCACCGCGCCCACGGCCGACCCGCCGGAGGAGAAACCCGACAGGTAAAGGGCCGGAGTCTCAGCCCCGCACAGCTCCACCGCGTGCTCCAGCGACCAATCTATGGCGTGGGCCAAACTTTCCACCAGCAACTGGTTCCAACCCACCCCTTTGTGCGAGTAGGGTTCCCATTCCAGTTGCACCTGTCCATCGGGCCGCGGGGCGTTATAGGTCACCATGGCCGCCATCTGCCGTTCCTGCAGGTGCCTGCCAAGCTTCATCCAGCGGTCATGACGGCCGTCTTTGAGCTCGCCGGAGCCGGGCGAATTGACGATGATGACGTTGGACTCGGTGGGATAGGCGGTTATCGGGACCTGATAGGCGACCTTTTGGCCCAGATGGTCTTCCGTCTCCCTTTCCAAAATGGCGTCTATCTTATTCATGAATGCCCTTGAAATCCGGTTGATGAATGGCCACGGCGTCATGATTCTACACCCCGCTTGCCGCCGCCGGCCCCTCGTTTCATCTACCTGGCATCCAGGCCCCAAACCCTGCCAGGTTTGAGGGGTTTCCCGGGAAGCCATTGACGGTGGCCATGGATGGTATAATCCTTTCGATTTTGATGGATTTTTGATTTCAACAGCAGGAGGCAAGCCGACATGGTGCAACAAAAAGGACGGGCCAAATTCGACGCTGGAGCAGTGGGCTTTATCGTTCAGCACGAACTGTGGGACGGCAACGTGCAGGACCACTCAGACCAGGGAGTGGCGATATTGGTCACCGGAGAGGTCAACGGCAAGGAAACCACGCTGTTGCGCTTCAATTGTTTCGATATCGAAAAGAGCTACATCTACGGCCCCGAGGGCAAGAATAAAGCCTTCCGGATGGACCACACCACCGACGGCAATCCGATCGGATGGTCGGTGAAAACCATCAGGAATATGCTGCCGGCCATGCTCACCGAAGCCGGATACGAGGACATCGCCGCCAAGGTCGATTCCAAGGCCGTCAACGGCGTCCTGGGCGAAGTCGAGTCCACGGCCCGGGAATCGTACATGGTCAACCGCAACACGGTGAAGCATAACCGGGGCACGGATGTATTCGAGGCCGGCAACATACGGTTTGGGCTGGAGATGCGGCGCCAGACCAGCGGCGACGGAGGGCTGGCGATCCATGTCATGGCCGATCTGGCCGGAACGCCGGGCCGGCACTACACGGAAGAGACCGAACTCCTGGCCTTTGACTGCTTCTGGGACGCCCCTCACTACCACTACGGCCCCAGAAACAAGAACCACCGGATCTTCTTCGACAAGACCCTGGTGCCCGACCCGCTGACCTGGACCCTGGATAATTTCAAAAACAAAAAGCTGGCGGCCATGATAGAAAGGGCCGGTTATCCCGGAGTCGCCGCCGACCTGGACCTGGACTTGATCGAGTCGATGATCCCAGGGATGGAGAAAAGGGCGCGCGAGATGGTGGCGGCAGGAATGCCCGCCGAGCCCACGCCGAATCTTCAGGGTTAACCACGAACCCGGTAGTTAGTCACTGCCGAAGTGAAAAAATGAGGGCGCCGTGACCGGCGCCCTCATTTTTTGCCGCCTTCCCCGGTGAACCGCCTCTGCCTATAATGTGACCTTCTTACCCTTCAAATCAAACCACAGGGAGGATCGATCTCATGCAGAGAGATTTGGTGGGATACGGCCCCAACGTTCCGGTGGTCGAATGGCCCCAAAAGGCCCGCATCGCCATATCCATGGTGGTCAATTACGAGGAAGGGTCCGAAAAATCCTTATTGGACGGCGACAGCCATCACGAGACCAACGGCGAGGTGCCATCGCCGGTCCCCCTAGACCAGCGGGACGTATACAACGAGTCGTTCTTCGAGTACGGCAGCCGCGTTGGGGTCTGGCGCCTGTTGGACCTGCTGGACCGCTACCAGGTCCCCGCCACCTTCTTCTGCTGCGCCCTGGCGCTGGAGCGCAATCCCCGGGCAGCCGAAGAAATCGTATCCCGAGGCCACGAGGTGTGCGGCCACGGCTACCGGTGGGAGGAGTATCACCTGATGGACGAGAAACAGGAGCGCGAGTCCATCGCGAAGACGGTGGCGTCTTTGATCCAAACCACCGGAGAGCGGCCCGTGGGCTGGTTCACCCGCTACGGCGCCAGCATCAACACCAGGCAGTTGGTGGCGGAAGAAGGGGGCTTCATCTACGACAGCCTCTCAATGAACGACGACCTTCCCTATTACACCAGCGTCCAGGCGAATGGCCAAGAAAAGCCCTGGCTGGTGGTGCCCTACAGCATGGAGACCAACGACGCCCGGTTCTGGCGCGGCGGGCTGGTCAGCGTCGGCGGCTTTTACGAATACCTGAAGGAAACCTTCGACTGCCTGTACCAAGAGGGCCAGGAACATCCCAAGATGATGTCGGTGGGCCTGCACTGCCGCATCGCCGGCCGCCCGGCCCGCTCCATGGCGGTGCAACGTTTCTTGGAGTACGCGAGGGGGTTCCCCGATGTTTGGTTCGCCCGCCGGGATGAGATAGCCCGCTGGTGGCTGGAACACTACCCGGCGTGATGCCACAGGCCCAACCGAATCGTCAGGCCTGGAATCTAGGCGTTAACCACCTGAGTCCCCGCGATAAAGTCGTGAAGGCACCTGCGGTCTTCCCTGAAGATAAACAGTATGTCCACAATTCCGTAAAATGGGATGATTCCCAGTATGCCGTTGACGACCCATCGGACTAACACGTTGGTAACGAATCCCCCGTTTTGACCCGTATCCCTTTTTACTATGCGAATGTTCAACGCCTTTTTCCCCAGGGTCTGACCATCCTTGGTAAGCAGAACCACTTGAACGATCAGAATGACGGGGATGGCGACGACGGCTATGACTGCCAACGCCGATGAGATACCCGACGTCAGAGTCACGATAAATAATGCACCGCCCAAAATCACGGCATCCACGATTGCTGCGAGCAGCCTGGCGCCCCGGCCTGCCAATCCTGAGGCGCCGGACACGGTAGCGACACCGGCCTCCAGCAGAATCCCGCAGCCGGCACAGAACTGGGACCTTGCTTCGTTTTCGGTGTTACACGTAGGACATATCATTACGACACTCCTTGCTCAGGATCAAAGCACCCTGTGACCCCGTTACGGATATCAGCCCGATTGATATTTTAACTACCGGATCTGGTTCGCCCACCGGTGCGTTTTCACAATTATCGAGCAATCTACTCCCAACCCCAAACCTCCGCGGCCGTTTCCGCCACCAAGCGTAGCTTGCGCCATTGCTGTTCTTCGGTGAGCAGGTTGCCCGCGGCCGTGGAGGCGAAGCCGCACTGAGGGCTGAGGGCCAGGAAGTCGATGGGCACGTAACGCGCCGCATCGTCGATACGGTCTAACAACGTGCTTTGAGACTCCAATACCGGGTCTTTGGAGCTAACCAGCCCCAGCACCACCACCTTTCCAGCGGGGACGAACCTCAGGGGTTCAAAGGTCCCGGCCCGGCCGGTGTCGTACTCCAGCAGGAACCGGTCGACG
>JADFPM010000296.1 GCA_022562335.1 Chloroflexota bacterium | reverse complement strand
ATTGGATGGCCGGATTGGCGCCCACTCTATTCATTCTGATCGCCATCTCACTTCGGCGGCGCTGGGTGTGAAGGCGGAGGTGTCAAGCCCCTATGCCCAAGGCGAAACCCGGAGATATACCTGACACATTTTCCGTTGGCTGATTCGCACCCCCCCATGTTCACCCACATCCAGCGCCAAAGGCCACAACAGCGCCGGCCCCCACGGACGATTACTCGCGGGACCTCCCGGCGCCGGGCTCAGTCCTTCAGGGCCATGGCGTCCTGGCCGGCGCTGGTCCCAGCCAGGCGTCCAAAGACCATTCCGGCCGACAGCCCGGAACCGCCGGGGTAGTTGTAGTAAAACAGGCCGCCCACCATCTCGCCCGCGGCGTACAGGCCCGGTATGGCCTCTTGGGCATTGGTCACGACCTGCCCGCGGTTATTTATCTTTACCCCGCCAAAGGTGAAGGAGATGCCGGTGGTAACGGCGTACCCAACGTATGGGGGACTGTCGATGGTCTCGGCCCAGTTGGACTTGGGAGGGGTGATGCCCTCGGTGTGGCGCCCGTCTTTTACCGTGGGGTTGTACGGGATGTCGGTGCGCACCGCGGCGTTGAATTCCTCTATGGTCTTTACCAGGCCCTGGGGGTCTATGTCCAAACGGGTGGCCAACTCCTCTATGGTGTCGGCCGTGGCCATGGTCACCTGGGGAATGTGGTATTCGTCCCGCAGCAGGTGCTTCACCTTTTCGTCAAAGATCTGGAAGGCCACCCCTTGGGGCTGGGTGAGCAGGGCCCGGCCGTAGGTGACGTAGGTATAGTTTCGAAAGTCCGCGCCCTCGTCCAGGAAGCGGTTCCCCTCGATGTTGACTATCAATCCAAAGGGATAAGAGTGTTTCTGGAACAACTCGGTGATGACGCGGTCGCCGAATGCGGGGGCGTTCATGTCCCATGCCACCGCGTGGCAACTGCTCCAATGGCCGTGGGCCTGGGCGCCAGCCTCCAAGGCCATGCGAATGCCGTCGCCCGTGTTATAGGGGACACCTCGCACCTTGACCAATTCCCAGCCCGGACCCAGGTAGCGGCAGCGCATCTCGGCGTTGGCTTCAAATCCGCCCGACGCCAGCACCACCGACCGCCCCTGGATATCTTCGTATCCGCCGGGGCCCAATACCCTAAGGCCGCTGACACTGCCATCATCGCCTCGCAGCAGGCTCACCCCTTCCGTGGAATAACGGACATCGATCCCGTCCCGTTTGGCGATATCGAACTGCTGGTCGGATAGGCCTTTCCCAGCCCCCACCGCTTCCACCAGCAGACCGCCCCAGAACCGGTATTTATCCCCGTCTTTGAAGGCTTGCCGGCCAAAGGACAGGACGAACCGCACCCCCCGCTCCCGCAGCCACTTCATGGTTGGAAGGGACTGGCTGACCAGGATCTGGGCCAATTCGGGATCGGACAATCCCTGGGTGACCCGCATCATGTCGTCGTAAAACTGGCTTTCCGGATAGCTGCCCACGTCCACCGACGCTTCTTCGGTGGGCGACATGTCGGGAATCACCTCTTTGATGTCTTCGATGCCGTTGAAGGCGAAGCGGATGATCCCGCCGGTGAAGTAGGTGTTTCCGCCCCGGAAGAACTCCGGCGCCTTTTCCACCACCAACACCGAGCCGCAGATCTCCTTGGCGGCCATGGCCGCGCTCAACGCCGCGTTGCCCGCGCCCACCACAATAACGTCGTAACCATCATCACCGTTTGGCAAGGGACACCTCCTGAGACGTGAATCGCGGCCGGCCGGTTTCATTTAGGGTGCGCGGGGGCCGCATAGAATATCCCGGCCCATGATAACCCCTGGGGGTCCATCCCTCAACAAAGGGGCTCCCGGCGGTCAGCGGCATAGCCAGGTCAACTTGCCCCATGGAGCGCCAGACATTAAGATAGGCCAAAATGGCCCTAAGTTGATTCCAAAATGTTTAGCCGGAGAGTTTACCCACAATGAAAGCCGTTAGATTGACCAGTCCCAAAACCTTTGAATTCGTGGAAGTGGAGACCCCGACTCCCGCCGACGGCCAATGCCTCATCAAGGTCGAGCGGGTCTCCGTTTGCGGCAGCGACATCCGCGGCACCTACGGTGAGACCCACCCCGAAGAGGAATACCCCATGGCGCCGGGCCGCCCCTGTCACGAGGTTGCCGGGGTGGTGGTGGAGAGCCGCACCGACGCCTTCAAGGTGGGCCAGCGGGCGATAGTCATACCTTCGGGGGGCCAGGGCGGCTTGGGAGAGTACCTGACCTCGGGCCCGGAACGAATGGCCTTGTTGCCCGACCACGGTTCCCTGGACGAATGGGTGTTGTGCCAGCCTTCGGGAACGGTGCTCTATTCTTGCCAGCAAATGCCCAACCTGCTGGGCAAAACCGTGCTGGTGTTGGGCCAGGGAAGCATCGGCCTCAGCTTCACCATGATCACATCCCGCATGGGCGCCCGCCACGTCATCGGGGCCGACCTGCTGGACTACCGGCTGGAAAAATCCCTGGAATTCGGCGCCACCCACACCATCAATCCCAGCAAGGTGGAGATCACCGAAGCGGTGGACGAGATAACGAAGGGGCAAGGACCCGACGTGGTGGTGGAGGCCGCGGGATACCCCGACACTTTCAACATGACCTTCCGCCTGGTGAAACAGTTCGGCACGGTGATCATATTCGGCATTCCCGACCACATAGAAAATCACTGGGTGTCTATCGAGTACCACTGGCTGATGGACAAGCAACCCCGGATAATACCAACCACCGGCGCCCGCAGCGGCGACCCCATCAGCCACATTCAGGAGATCATCAGCCTGCGCGAGCGGGGTTGGTGCGACCCCGGCAAGCTGCTGACGCACAAGATGGGCCTTTCCAAAGTACAGGCCGCCTACGACATGTACGAGCAGCGGCAGGACAATGTCATCAAAGTGGTCATGAACATCGATGAATAGTTTGATTTAGAAATAGTATCTCCTTGCAAAAATCAG
>JADFPM010000295.1 GCA_022562335.1 Chloroflexota bacterium | reverse complement strand
GTAGACCATAGGATGAATTTGACCATGGCTGACAATCCAGAATCAGGCATCATCTATCTGGTCGGCTTGGGTCCCGGCGACGCGGGATTTTTGAGCCCCAATGCCGCGGCCGCTTTGCAGCAGTGCGACGTGGTGGTCGGCTACCGGGGATACATCGAGATGGCCGGTGACCTGCTCCAAGGCAAAGAACTGGTGTCCATGGAACTGGGGCAGGAAATGGAGCGGGCCGCCAGGGCCGTTGACCTGGCGTCGGGCGGCCGGGCGGTGGCGGTGGTGTCATCGGGGGACCCGGGGATCTACGGTATGTCCGGTCCCGTTTTTCAGGTGCTGACCGACCGTGACTGGGATGGCAAAAACCCTCGTTTGGAATCGGTGCCGGGCATAACCGCCATGCAGGCGGCGGCGGCCCTTTTGGGCGCTCCCCTGATGCAGGACTTTTGCGCCATCAGCCTCAGCGACTTGATGACTCCCTGGGAAACCATAAAGCTGAGACTGGAATCGGCCGCCAAAGGCGACTTCGTGGTGGCCCTCTACAATCCCCGCAGCCAAAGACGCCAGTGGCAACTGCTGGAAGCCCGCCGGATCCTCATGGAACACCGTTCCGGGGATACTCCCGTGGGAATAGTCGCCGACGCTTTCCGGCCCAACCAGCGGGTGACCGTCACCGACCTGGACCACCTGGAAGAGCTCAGCCCGCAGATAGACATGGTGACCACCGTGGTGATAGGGAACAGCACCACCTATTTGCATCAGGGCCGGGTGATCACTCCCAGGGGCTACGAGAAGAAACAAAGCCGACCAGCCTGAGCCGCCCACCCGCCTACCGATTCCAGATGTAGCCCTTTTGCGTCTTTACC
Source organism: Chloroflexota bacterium (assembly GCA_022562335.1). Taxonomy (GTDB): domain Bacteria; phylum Chloroflexota; class Dehalococcoidia; order Lucifugimonadales; family UBA3495; genus Io17-Chloro-G2. The sequence continues at coordinate 2,139 of JADFPM010000295.1, read as the reverse complement.
CTCACATTTTTTGCGTGGCCCCCCGCTCCCTTTAACCCGGTAAGGCCCCTACGCTAGGCATGCAACTCTTTCTGACGCCCACATCATCAGCCTCTATTTGGATAGTAGCGGTAGAAAGAATACGGGTCCGGCACAGGTACGGTCCCTCTGCGAGACAACCTGCATTCAAGGTATGGGGAGATGTGAGTATGGTAAGCACGGTCATGGGAGGGCGGCGTTCGGCCATCGAGATCGTTCGGGATATCCTGTCGTTATGCAACGGCGGCGAGGTCAACAAGACCACCATCATGTACCGCAGCAACCTCAGTTACCACCAGTTGGGCAAGTACCTGTCATTGTTGTCGGGACAAGGACTGATTGACAAGAACGACGATGGGCGTTTTCAAATCACCAAACACGGCCAAAAAACCCTGAGACAGGCATCAAGCCTCATCAAGACCCTTCGGCCTTAGCAATGGCCTGGCCCGAGTACGCCCTTTGGGCTAGCCGCCGCTCCTGGTGCGGCCCATTTATATAGCGATGAAATGATTGGCGGGGGATTTCCTCATATCCGGGCCCGCATAGCCCTGAATCCCCGTGCCTGATACCCCAACACCGATCCATCAACAGCCTCGGATCATCTATACCGCTCATCTTCCCCGTCCAGATTGGCGCCTTTTTGCATTGTCCCGTAGCGCCTGGCGTGGAACAATTGGTTTCCCGTCCACTTCAACCTGACCGGCATACAGGACAGTCCCCGCCGTGCGCCCTGCCTACAGACGTGGCAGAGAAATTATCGTCTGCTCATTGCTTCTTTACGATGAACTCCATCTGGAGGAAGCTCCAGGGGGATTTTTCGGAGAAGCCTATTCCGTGAACGTCCGGAAACCTGTGATAATGATCTTTGCCGTGCCGGCCGCCGCACCGGCGGCCATCGGCTGCGCAGGTTTGACAGAACGGCGGACCTTCTCTGTTTGGCCACACCGTTTAACCCATCCGTTTGGCTACAAGCCACGGATTCCCATCAGAGGGCACAAGCCGTATGAATAAGGGTGAACGCCGAGACCAAAAACGCACCCGGGCCGTGGCCAAAAGGCGGCGGGCGTCCAACCGCAAGGCGATTCGGTTGCTGGAGATGAAGATTTTCAGCGGGAGCCTGAAACGCGCGCCGGCGCCCCATATCCGCAGAAGGGCGAGGTCCAAGCGGGCGGGATGACTCGGGCCGGACCCGATATTTGGCCGGAATCACAGCAGCAGCGCTTGGGTAACTCGCGGGGTTGCACCATTAGCCGTCTGACCAAATCCAACGGGGAGATGCGATCATGGCATTGATCATCTTTACAGTGGTTCTCTCGGTCCTGGGAGGGGCATTGATCGCCGGCGGATTGGTTGGCTACCGTGCCAGCCGCACTGCCGGGAGGAAGGTTGTCAGCGCCGCCGGGATCGCGGCGGGCTTGGCAATTTGGGCGGTTATCTTATTTGTCGTCCCCGATTCGTCCGGCACCGGCGCAGACGAATCGGTTCAACCTTCACCACGTGTCGAAGCAACGGCCATTGCGAAACCATCCTCGGGCTTGGCAGATGGCGCCGGTGGGTCTAACGGCATGACCTGGTGATCTTCGGCGATCAGCTGATATCAATGGAACAGGCGGTTCAAGGGAGAATCAATCCCTCTAATTCGGTCCTGTACGCTTCCCACCGTTGAGCCTCGGCCAACAGGGCGTTGATGGTTGCCGATGCCTTGGCGTTCTCCGCACCCAGACGGGCACTGGAATCCTCTAAAGTCCTGATCTCCGCCTGGAGCTTCCCCATGCCACCGGACTGGACGCCGAGATAAACATTGGCCGCGACAGACGCGGCCAACAGAAATAACAGGATGATCGTCAGTTTAGGAATCACTGATTACCGCCCCTTGCGCCCGATTGTCAAAGCTTGAAAAGAACTACCCAAACGTCAGGGACTTGAAGGCTGACGCTGGCTCCCCGGGCAGTCCTTCCGTGGAAGGAGAACCTGCGACCTAGCGGTTAATCCTTCCGCGGAAGGACCTGCTCTACCGGACCGAAAAGCCTTCGGAGTCCTTGGTTCAATCTCCCTCGCTTTAGGCTCTTCTCGCGGTCAAGGGCCTCGGTGCGTTCGTTAAATGACTCATGGTAGACCAAT
>JADFPM010000040.1 GCA_022562335.1 Chloroflexota bacterium | reverse complement strand
GCGGCCACACGCGCCGGGCGCTGCGCCGTACCGCCAAATACGGCGATTGTTGGCACACCACCAGGCAAACACCTGATTTCGTCGCCCAGAACCTGCCCTATCTGCGCCGGGAGATAGAGAAGGCCGGAAGGGACCCGTCCAGCGTTTCCATCTCCCTGAAACGCTCGCTGCATTTCACCGACATCGGACTGGGTGAGGGCGCGGGTTCACGAACGGGCGGGTCGGTCATCGGCACCACCCAGGAAGTCATCGACGACGTACATTACTGCCGGGAATTGGGAATAGACCAGCTCACCTACGACTTTCGGGTTGACGGCCTGGACCAGTGCGTGCGGGTCATGGAACATCTGGCGGACCGGGTGCTGCCGGTGGCCCGGCGCTTGGGGTAGCTGCGATCAGGCACCCGGTCAAGCCGAAATACCTAAAAAGCTCCGGGGCTAGAGATCCAACCCCAACGTTTCAGCGGCCACCCGCATCTTTCGGTCATAGGTGGCCAATGGAACGGCTAGAGTCCTGGCGAGGTGTAAATAACTGGCATCGTAAGTGCTAAGCCCGGATTCCAACGCCAGGTCGATGACTTGAAGATGGTCCGGCTCTATCCAATGGATGTCCAGACTCAAGACCGCCCGCAAACCCATTAGCAAGCCATCCCGTTGTTCTGGATAATTGGAGATTTTTTTTCGGGCGATACTGGCCAGTTCATATCCTAAAAGGGTTGGTTCGTACAGGTCAGCTTCCCCGATCAAAGCCGCCGCAGCCGCGGCCTCAGGCTCCCCGAAAGCCACGGCGGCCAACAAAGAAGCATCGGCGACTCTACCTGGCATCACGGTCTTCCCGGATCATCTGCACTGATTCCCGCTGGGTTTCCACCCCGGATGCCGCCACCATCCGGAGGACATCGGCGACTTTAAGAGCCTTGGGTTGAACTGCTTCCTCGAGAATGGAGATCAATTCTCCTTGTAAGGACCGGTGGTGCTGTTTGGCTTGCGCCCTTAAGCTTTCCAAAATCCCTTCCGGCACATTCTTAATGGACAAATTAGGCATGGTCGAGCCCTTTATGGTTTCATTTTGGTTCTATTATGGAACCGATTGTTAGGCAGGTCAAGAGAGAACGGTCATTTGGGAACTTCACATCAATCACTCAGAGATGGCCGGTGGCCCGGCGCTTGGGGTAGCTGCAGCCTCTAAAGCCCGCTGTCGCGAAAGGCTTTGGCATGTTCCGCCAACTCTTGGGCGGTGTGGCGCATCTGCTCTATCTGGGATTCGGAAACCTGGCGTTTGACCGTGGCCGGGGTCCCGGTGATGAAGGAACCTTCGGGTATCACCTGGCCCGAAAGGACCGCGGAGTTGGCGGCCACCAGGCAATGTTTGCCCAGGACGACATCGGGCAGGACGGTGCAGTTGTTGCCCAGAAGTGATCCTTCACCCACCCGGTCGCAATGCACCACGACGCAATGCCCCACGCTGACATAGTCCTCGATCACAAGCCCGCTGCCGTGAACCACGGATCCTTCCTGGATATTCACATGATTGCCAATGACTATCGTTTCGTCTCCGTCACCGCGGATGGTGACGCCGGGCCAAATACTGGAATATTCGCCTATCTCCACGTCGCCGACCACGTAGGCGAATTCGCTTATCCAGGCGGTCTCCGCCACCTTGGGGGTTTTGTCTCCCAGGGTCCTGATCAATAGATTCCTCCTCAACCGTTCAACGGCTGTCTGATTAGAATGTCACTCAACGCCATCTATCCAAAATGGACCATCCTTCGACAAGCTCTAGGACGAACGGAGAGGGTACTTTCTGCCCGTTCGTGCTGAGCCCTTGGTCCGCCCCAGGCGGGACAGGACAGGCTTGCCGAACCATCTTTTGAGATGATTGCCCTGCAGACTTCACCCTCGGCCCAACTGCCGGGCGAAAAAAACCGGCTCCAACCACCGGGGTTGACGAGCCGGTACGGGCGACAAGGCTGGGCAATGTTCAGCGGACCGCACCCATAGAGCGCCGGGCCGCCATATCCAACTCTTTATTTATGATGGCCTGCCGTTTGTCGTATTGGCGTTTACCCTTGGCCAGCGCCAATTCCACCTTGGCCACGTGATTCCTGATGTAGATCCTTAGGGCAACGATGGTCAAACCCTTTTCGCGAACGGACCCTATCAGGTTCGCCATCTCCTTCTTATGCAACAGCAGCTTGCGAGACCGCCTGGGATCGTGATTGTAAGCGCTGGCGGATTCGTAGGGGGCGATGTAGGCGTTGACCAGCCAGAGCTCGCCGTCCTGGGGCCGGGCGTATGCATCGGCCAGGTCCACCCGTCCCGCCCGGATGGATTTGATCTCGGTGCCGGTCAAAACCATGCCGGCCTCATACCGGTCCAGGATCTCAAAATTATAAAATGCCCGCCGGTTGGAGGCTATGGCCCGGTCCTTGGACCTGTCTTTGACAGCTTGCTTTTTTGCCATGATGCAGCCGAGACCACCTAACCTTTGTTGCTCAGTTGCATTTGGAGGACTTCGATGGCCCGGTCCAATTGGTCGTCCTGAGAGCCGTCTTGGGGGTTCTCCTGAACGATGTCCGGATCGATGCCGGCGCCTTCGATCTGTACGCCAGAGGGCGTGAACCACCGGGCGATGGTGAAATATAGGCCGGAACCGTCGTCCAACGGCCACAGGTTGTTCACACTGCCTTTACCGAAGGTTGTGGTGCCGATGATGGTGGCCCTTCCATGATCGATCAGCGTGCCCGACAACACCTCGCTGGCGCTGGCGCTGAATCCATTAACCAACACCACCATGGGGATATCCAGGGCTTTGCCGCCGGATTTGACCTTCCAATCAATGCGTTTGCCTTGGGCATCGATCTGGTAGAGGACCAAGCCTTCATCCAAGAACTGGCTGGCCACGTCGACCACCGAAGATACCAGCCCTCCGGGGTTGTTCCTCAGGTCCAACACCAGTCCCACGCCGCCGGCCTTCTTAAACCGGTCCAGCGCCTCTTCCAGTTCGTCGTTGGTGGTCCCACTGAAGCTGGATAGCCGCAGGTGCCCGATCCTGCCGATCCGCATCAAAAGCCTGACGCTGGTCAGGGGGATGACGCCCCGGATGATCGAGATGAGGATGGGCTGGGATTCGTTGACGTGGAGGATCAGCAGCTCCACCGCGGTCCCTTTCCGTCCCCGAATTCTGTTGACCGCTTCCAACAGGGTGATGCCCTCGGCGGTTTCTCCGTCAATCTCCAAGATCGCGTCACCGGGGCGTATCCCCGCCTTTTCCGCCGGCGCATCGGGCATGGGGGCAAGGATGGTGATAAGCCCGTTGCGGATGCCGACTTCGGCGCCTATGCCCTCAAAAAAGCCCTGGATGTCCTGGGATTCCACGGCGAATTGCTCGGGCCTCAAATAAGAGGCGTACGGATCGTCCAGCGCCTGCAGCATTCCCCTTATGGCCCCATCGCTGATCTCGCGGCCATCCAGGGTCTTACCGTCTATATGTTCCTTTCTTAGCAATTCCCAAACGTCGGCCAGTCTTTGAAAATCGTCGGGCAGACCTTCCAAGGCTTGATCGGGCGTGGCCTGATCTTCCGCCACCGCCTGAGCGCTGCAACCGATGACCAAGGCCGCCAGGGCGATGGACGCGGCAAGAGCCAGCACCACCATTCTTAATCGAAATTTAGTCGCAAACTTGGTCACAGGAAAGGACTCCCGGCGGCATTGTGAATTTATAAATAAAGGGCCGGTCAGACACGGCCCAAGGACGTACCCGCATTTTAACACAGGAACATACGTATGCCTTGATTCACCCGACCCAATTCCTCCATCACCGTACCGTCCATGCCGTTGGCGCCGGCCTTAGATGCCCGCTTTTACATTGGGGATGGATTCCGAACTGCTCTCGGTTTAAACCGACCACTTCCATATAAACGGGTAAACGATAAACGGGTAAACGGCCGGTTTCCGGCCCGCCGATTCGACCGGGCGTTGCCAACGGGTATTTCGCCATGTCGTTCCGGCCGCGGCGACTGAGATTTACATAATTCTCAAATTATCCTTAAATTCGTCTTGAAAACCATTGCATTACCCATACGGTGATTGCTATAAATGGAGATAACATAATCTGCCGCTACCGGCCAAGAGCCGGCGGTGCTTTTAGGTTGCAGGATCCCGCAGAATACGGGCCCTGCGGATGGCCGATAAATAGGGTGTTGGATCATTCCTTCAACAACGGGCTCAGCTAAATCAAGGTCAGTATAATCAGGAACTCCCAATGTTAATCACCGATGTAGTTCAGGTAACGGGCAGAGGCACCAGCGTTGATTTCACCATCGACGACACGTTGCCGTTCGACCAGGTGATCCACGGTCTGCGAAGGTATCTGGTGGACAACCGGGGCCTTTGGTCCAAAGGCAGCATCACGGTGAACGCGGGCCTCAGGATCGGGTCCCGGGAGCAACTGAACGAGCTAAAAGCCATCATCGAACAAGAGTCTGGCCTGACGGTGGAACGCTTCTGGTGCTCGCCCGATACCTTGGCCCAGACATCGCCGCCAGATCCCGTTGCCGTACCTAAAAAGATAACCCCGGCTCCGACGGCTCAAGCGCCGGGATTTCTCCTGGCCCAAGAAAGCGCGGAGCAGACCCGGCCGCGCGCCCACAATGAGTACCCGGTGACCGCCCCGGTGGCCAAAGCAGCTCCGGGCGCATCGAATGGGAAAACACGTCCCTCTATCGACAGAGGCAACCCGGTCAATGCGGTCAAAGCCGGACCAGGGCCAAAACCCCGGGTGTCCCGCCCAGGTTTGGCAGCGGCAAAACGTCCCGAAAAGAAATCAACTCGCTTAGCTGATGACGCATCTCCCGACGCTTTATTCTCCTTGAGCTCCAGGGCCCAGGACACCCTTGACACGATCGATTACATGGAAAGCCGCCGCGATACGGCTCTGTTCGTCAAGTCAACCTGCCGGTCCGGCGAAATCATCCGCTACCAGGGTGACGTGGTGGTATTGGGCGACGTGAATCCGGGGGCAGAGATCGTGGCCGCCGGTGACATAACCGTGTTCGGCGCCCTGCGCGGGTTGGCCCACGCCGGCTCCGAAGGTCTCACCAAAGCGGTCATCATTGCCTACCGCCTGGAAAGCCCGCGGTTGCAGATCGGCCCACACGTTGGCGTGGCGGCCGATCCATCAGGGGGCGAGCGAAACAAGTCAACCGGCACCGGTCCCACCATCGCCTACGTTAGGCGGCGTTCGATCTACGTGGCGGCCTTTGAGGGCCGGTTTGCCAGGTACAGCAGAGGGATACTGTATGAAGGGTAGAACAATAGTCATCACCTCGGGTAAGGGCGGGGTGGGCAAAACCACCGCCACCGCCAACATCGGCACCGGGTTGGCCATGCGCGGCCACCGGGTGGTGGTCATCGACACCGACATCGGGCTGCGCAACCTGGATGTCATCATGGGCCTGGAAAACCGTATCGTTTACGACCTGGTCAATGTCATCGAAGGCACCTGCAAACTGCAGCAGGCCATGATCCGGGACAAGAGCAACCACGAGTTATACCTGATCCCGGCCGCTCAGACCAGGGACAAGTCCTGCATCGAGCCCGAGCAGCTCAGGGAACTGTGCGCCAAGCTGGAAGAAGACTTCGACTACGTTCTGATGGACTGCCCCGCCGGCATAGAACAGGGCTTCAGAAACGCGGTGGCGGCCGCCACCGAAGCGATATTGGTCACCACTCCGGAGGTGTCCTCCATCAGAGACGCCGACCGGGTCATCGGACTGCTGGAGGCCTCTGAGCTGCACCGGCCCAAGCTGATCATAAACCGGATCAATCCAGGGATGGTGCGCCAGGGCAACATGATGGACCAGCGGGATATCGTGGACCTGCTGGCGGTCGACGTGATCGGATTGGTGCCCGTTGACGACCGGACCATCACCGCAGCCAACCGGGGCGTGCCGGTGGTCCACGATAAAAAATCTCAAGCGGGGGCGGCTTTCCTGCGAATAGCCGCCAGGGTCGACGGGGACGAAGTGCCCCTGATGGAGATCGAATATAAATCAGGTCTCATGTCCCGGTTCAAGGGACTGGTAGGCATCAACGGGAGAGCTTATTCCCATGCTTGATTTCTTACGCTGGTTGATCAGCCAACGAGATTCCACCAAAGACCGGGAGCGGACCAAAGAAACGGCCCACAACCGTCTACGCCTGGTTTTGATCCAGGACCGCCTGGACCTATCGCCCGAGTTGATGGCGGAAATGAAGCGTGAGATCTGGCAGGTGGTTTCCCGCTACATGGTGGTGGACGACGAATTCATAGAGTTTGAGATCCGCCGGCTGGACGAGCTGATGGTGCTGGTATCCAACATCCAGGTTAAAGAACTTAATCAGCTAGCTCCGGCGTAGGCCCACATCTTTTTATAACATTTGGTTTTCCGCCAAAAGGCCGGGATGGGGTGCTGCTTCACCTCTCCCGGCCATATCTCTGCGCCCGGCCAGATATTTTTTCACTGTTCCGCTCAGGCAAGGTCTAAATCGTAGGCATATCACACTGGGTAGACCGGCCGGCGTACAAATCCCCCCAGCATCCCTATTCAGACTTTGCCTCAAAAGCCCCCACCCGCCGCAGACGGGTCACCCCGAGCCCTTCGGCGGAGATCAGGTAAACTCCAGCAGGGGTCTAAAATCGTGAGCTTAGGCTCGCCAACGGGGGGCCACATCCCCGATTTTAGATTCTTCGGCCGCTGCGCTCCTCAGAATGGCAGTTTTGGGGCAAGGCCCCTGTTCAGGATACCGGGGGGACGACAGACCGTCACCTGCGTAACGCTAGACGGCTCACTAATTACCCGGATCAGGGTCTATGCTAGGCGGCCGCTCGGTAGGGAACCACGCCCAGTTCTCTCCAGAGGCCGTGCAACAGATCCTGATTGCTGGGCAGCCCGTTGGAGGCACGAGTCTCCATACCATCCTTCGATGGCCACATGTCTGTCAGATCCTCACCGATCAACTCGATGATGGCATTCCTGACCCCGGTGTCGTCGCCGATGTCAGGGTAAAGCTTCCAGCTTTGGCTTTTAACCACTTTTAGCCACTCCATCTCGGTCTTGCACGCGCCGCGGTCTTCTTCGAAGTGCCAGGCGTACCAAGCAGCGACCATCTCCCGGAAAATGGTCAAGTCGGCGGTCGACGCGCCAACAATCGACATCTGAACGTTGAAGCGGTGATTATCTCCCGGATGAGCCTCCACCACGGCGAACTTGCGTCCCCCTCCCAGACCTCGGGTCGCTATGTCATGGACATGGGAAGCCGTGATGCCCACCCCTGAAGCCGAGTCCACGTGGCCTACGCCCACCTCGCCGACCCGCCAAACCTTTTGCTCCATGGCGGATGTGCCACGCTGCATCTCCGACAGCAATTCCCCTAGTTCCTCTTGGAAATGGACACCATTGGAAATGACCGAAAGGAATCCGGACTCCACCGCCACGCTTTCCTGTATCTTTTCGGCCAACGCCAGCGCCAAAGACTCTTCCAGATCCGTCGCCCCTATGCGGTTGGTGCCGTACAACGGGGTCCCTTGGAGGGACGCACGGACCATCTCGGACACTGCGTTGAGGTCCTGGCCGCTGAGCTGGAACCTATCAAGGATGCGAAACGCGATGTCTTGGGCTTGGGTTCCTCGCAGCAAATTTCTCACGGTGGGGTCTTCGCTCTCGAAGGACCACAGGTCGGGGTCAACCACGCTTTCGAAGAGGCCCCCGCCCGCGTTGGCCCGTCTTTTCGAGGAGCTGACCAGCTCCGACCAAGAACTCAAGTAATCTTTGATCTCCTCTTCCATGACCTTGATGACATCGGCAACATGGTTGCGGCACATTGTCTCCAACCACTCGTCAACCTGGTGGCGCCATCGCGGCAGGCGCTTTTGCCGGTCTTCCGCACGGGCCAAGTCGGTATGGGAGTATTCTGCTATCTCAGGCAAGTCTCTCTGGATGGCACGGGCCGACAGATTCTCCCACCTTTTTACCGAAGGTTCTTGATGCAGGCCCCCAATGAGCCCTTGGATGTACACGTTTTCCAGCTTGTTATGAATATCCCGGATGAGGGCCTCTTTCTTCTGGTCAGCGATAAAGCTGGCCCGCACCATTTCGTTCCGGATATCTCCGTTGGCCTCCATGATCACCCTGTCGGCCACGGACCCTTCAGGCCTAAGTTGTTCAAACACCAGCTGGATGGCTGTCTCGACCTCTTCCAACGCTGCGTGCATCACAGAGTGAAGCTGCGAGAAAGCGTCTCGCGAGCTGGGACCGCTGGCCTCGGCGCTCAAGAAATCCAGCGGATTCAGGGTTTGAGTCAGTTTAGCGGATTCATTCTTGTACGAAAGCCGCTTGTTTTTGGGCCATCTGAAATCTTTCATAAACTCTCTATTTATTCCCGACGTTCCATTTGCTCAGCAAATACTGGCGCGCGGCCAGATTGAAAAATCCATCCAGCAGGCCGGCCTCTTTGGAGCTGATGGAGCCAAATCTTGCATCCACCCTGTTGTTGGCCTCCCTCATGGTCTCGTGGTATCTGGCCCACCAGTCTTGCCCGGTACCCCAGGCATCGGCGACCAGGCTTTCCAAGACGCGGGAGACGTGGGCCCTCTGGGCAGGGATCGAGTCCTTGGGCGACCTGTGAATCAGACCTATGTCAAAGTGAGGTCCCAACGCTTCGATCTTCTTATCCGGATACACGGTGATGCGGTAGGTATCCGTCCCGGTAAATGATCCCTGGCAGGCCTGCACTCCCGTAGCGACCCTTAAGAACTGAAGGGTCGTGTAGGTGTTCCTCAACTGCAGGGGATAGCTGTTTTCCGGGTCTCTGGACAAGCCGCGCTGGGGCATCACCAGATGCAGCACCGTGCTGAAATTGTAGGCGGTCCCCCTGGCTTCGGAGAGGGCGGCCAGCAGAACCGGCAAAGCGCCGATGGTGCCGCCTCCCAGAAACACAACTACGTGGACCCTCAGGTAGGTCTTGCCCTCATAGTATGGGCAGACTTCGCCGATCACGGCGTCGATATGTGCCCGTATCGACGCGTAGTTATACCGGGCGGCCACGCCGGCGTTGGCCAGCATGCCCAAGGCGCCTTCCCGAGACAAACTCAGGTGCTTGAGCTCCGGCACACATTCGGTGATCCAGGGCCGAAGGTCCCGCAGGTTGGAGAAATGAGGCAGGGTCAATGGTATGAAACGGGCCGCCTTGGACATTTCGTCCCGGGTGGCTTCCCGGGTGTCCAGGTACAGGTATCCCAGACTCTTCCGGTCCGTGGCGCTCCAAGAGGAAGTGGTTTCTTCCAGATGTTGTGAGATCTGACAGCCGGTGGAGCCAAGTCCGATTATCACCGCCGGTGATGCGATCCGTGGCGCAGACCTTGTGGCGTCCGCCCTGGAGAGTAAGTTGGTATGGACTACCGACGTTACCATAAGTCCTCCTGAGTTAGATTTGCACCCCCAATATCCACCCGCCGTTCAACTTCCACGAATCATAACATTCCAGAGGTTATTGTCAAATTTGCACTCCGTAATCAGTAGCTTTATATCCATATTAATGACGGTTAAGTTTATTATATGCGTTATAAATCATAAATTAGGTCAGAAATTTCAATATAGTAGTATCATTCATTAAACCGATAGGTGTAGGCACTCTAGCGGTGCCTGTCTTTGGCGAAACAGGCTCAACATCACACTTTCCAGCCGCAGCGTTTTGGAGTTGAAGCAAGGATCAGGCGGCGAAGCGGCGGCCGTCTCCGCCTCTTAGCAAGGGGCGCGGAAGCGGATCAGGTTAAGCTCATCGATGCCTGCCGCCAGTCGGCTTTGAGTCAGCCCTCCCATCCCTTCATCCCTCGCCCCTTGGCTATTCTTCCTTCATCTTACGTGCTATCTTTACACCCTCTAGGCACCACCTCCACGCGCTCTTTTTATCCAGAATCGGTATTACATGCCCGAAGCCGACATCATAATCATTGGCGGCGGCATCGCCGGGGCTGCCACTGCCATGTATCTCAGCCGGCTAGGCCACGGCGTAACCCTGCTGGAACGGGGAGAGATCGCCGGAGAGGCCTCGGGGGTGAACGCCGGGGGCCTGGGCGGCATCGGCTGGGGGGCCGTTCCGGACCTTACTTCCTACCTGACCATGGGCAGCCTGGAGGAATTCAAATCCCTCCAGATGGACAACGGCTACGACATAGAATTCCGCCAGTCAGGCACGCTACAGGCGATTCACACCCTTGAGCAATACGAATACGCCCGCGACCGGATGCTGCGCTTGACCTCTCAGGGTCATTCCCTGGAACTGCTCACGCCCCGGGAGGCGATGTCCATCGAACCCGGCGCCAACCCGCAGCTGCCGGGTTACCTCTACCTCCCTCTCAGGGGCCAGGCAGACCCGGTAAAGACGACCCGGGCATTTGCCTCGGCGGCGGCCGGCGCCGGGGCCAACGTACTTACGGGACAGGATGTCACCGCCATAGTCCAAACATCCGACGGTGGTTGGCAGGTCCGAACCTCTCCGCCAGGAACCGGCGGCGATTTCAGGTCCGGCGCACTGGTGTTGGCGGCCGGGGCCTGGTGCCGCCCGGTGGGCGAACTCCTGGGCATCAACATCCCCATCGTCCCGGTCCGGGGCCAGATGTGGGCCACCGACAGCGTGCCGCCCCGTGTCTTCCACACCATCGGGTCCGTGGAATCACCTTACGACTGGGGCCGCCAAAGCGATCCCGGTCCCGGCGCTCCACCGGAATTGACCCATTGGGGAGAGGTTCGGCTGACCAGGCACCTTTACGGGAGGCAGACCAAGAGCGGAGAGATCATATTCGGCGGCGACCGGCAGATGGTGGACTACAACGTAACGCCCGACGCCACGGGCATCGAAGTGAACCGGGGCCACGCCTCGGAAGTCCTGCCGTTCTTGCGGGACCTGCCCATCGCACGAACCTGGGCGGGCACCATGCCTTTTCCTTTAGACGGCGAACCAATCATCGGCAAGATCCCCCTGCGAGACAACCTCTATATCGTCGGCGGTTTAGCATCGTCGGGTTTTGGCCGGGGCCCGATGGCGGGTAAATTGCTGGCGGAATACATCCATTCCGGCCACCGGCCCACTGTGTTGAACGACGCCGACCCGGCCAGGTGCGTCTCGGACACCGCATAGGTTCAAGCTGACATTGCCCCTACCGCAAGGCTAATCTATAATCCCCCTGGTTCCGTGCACCCGCGCGACCCAGGTCCGTATCTTCAGATAAGCCTATCCCCCGCGATACATGGCCCAAAACCGCTCGTCCTGAGCCTGTTGAAGGATAAACGGTCAATCGCACAGAACCCGTATTAGTGTCAAGGAGCTAGTGATGTCCGGCGAAAAGATAACCATCGGCAACGTGGAGATCATATCCCTGTCCGACGGGGTCCTGGCATTCGACCTGTGCAACTTCTTCCCCGATATCCCCAAACAGGATTGGGAGCCCTATCAGCACCATCTGTCTCCGGAGCACGGCGTCAGTTTCAACCTGGCCTGCTTCCTGGTCCGGTCCGGAGGCCACACGATTGCCGTGGACACCGGCCTGGGTCCCCGGCCGGCCGATGCCCCCGAAACCCCGTGGGGCGGGTTGCTCGACGATTTCAAGGCCAACGGGATCAAGCCTGAAGACGTGGACATGGTGGTGATGACCCACCTGCACCGCGACCACGTCGGTTGGAACCTGCAGGAGAAAGACGGCAAATTCGTTCCCACATTCCCCAACGCCAAGTACTACTTTAGCGCTGCCGACTGGGAGGCCAGCCACGACCCGGCGCTTCAACCCGACCGGTTTACCAACGCGCCGGAATGCGTTTGGCCCCTGGAGGAACTCGGCCTGATGGAGCTCATGGAAGGCGAATTCTCCATCACCGATGAACTGACCACTTTGCCCACCCCAGGACACACGCCGGGTCATATGAGCATCATGATCTCATCCCAGGGTGAACGAGGCCTGATCTTGGGCGACGTACTGCACAACACGGTCCAGGTACACGAGACCGACTGGGTTTCCCGGGCCGACATAGATCCCGAAACCACCCGCTCCACCCGGCGGTCCTTGATGGAACGCCTCGAGCGAGAGGGATTGACGGTAGCCGCAGTCCACCTCCCAGCGCCCGGCTTCGGCAAGATAGTGCGGTTGGAAGGCCGGCGTTACTGGCAGGCGCTTTAGGCTTCTAGGCGGGCGGTTGATTCTCAGGAACATTTCATCCTAACGGTCAGGTACGGGCCCTCCGTTCGCCCTGAGCCAGTCGAAGGGCCAACCGCCGTTGACAGCCGAGGGTGCCCAAACTACACTCGCCATCAAGGACACCGGCTGGTCATCTTGTGACCGGTCCTCCCTGACCGTCAGCCCAAAGGAACCCGGGAGCCGCAGCCAATGGCACGCTTTGAATACCTGGAAGCCCGAACCCTGAGACAGGCCATTTCGCTGCTGCAGCGCCACGGCGACGAGGCCCGAATCGTCGCCGGGAGCACCGATTTCCTGGTGCGCTGGCGCTTGGGCGTCTGGCAGCCGAAATACGTGGTCAACATCGGGCGGATATCCAGCCTGGGACGCATCAGCTACAGCCGCCGCTTGGGGTTGCGGTTGGGCGCCCTGGCGACGTTGAACGATCTGGAAACCCATCCCCAGATCCGCCGCAACTATCCCGCCCTTAGCGCCGCGGCCTCTTCTTTTGCCGGGGTCCAGGTGAGGAACCTGGCCACGGTGGGCGGCAATATCTGCAACGCGTCCCCCGCCGGCGACACCCTGCCCGCGCTGCTGGCCTTCGACGCCCAGTGCAAGATCGTTGGGCCGGACGGCGAGAGATGGGTCCCTCTAGATGAATTTTTCACCGGTCCCGGCCAGACCGTGCTGCAGAGGGCAGAGATATTGACCGAGGTCAGGTTGCCCCCGCCGCTGCCCAATACCGGGTCGCTTTACATAAAGCACAGCCCCAGGGGCGCCATGGACATTGCGACCCTGGGCGTGGCATCGGTCATATCTTTAGAAGGCAGCGGCCGAGTGTGCCGCAACGTGAGGATCGGCCTGGGGGCCGTGGCGCCGACGCCCATCCGGGCAACATCGGCGGAAAGCCTCCTGTGGGGGCGGGAGATCACCCCGGAGTTGATAACATCCGCGGCCCAGGCAGCCAAGGCCGACGCAAAGCCCATCGACGATGTTCGAGGCACGGCGGAACACCGGCAGGACATGGTGGAAATCCTCACCCAGCGCACCCTGGAAAGGGCGCTGGACATGGCCAGGGGCAATCCGATGACGTTTGAGATGCAGCGGGACCTGGCGGTTCAGGCAGCATTTTAGCCCCGGTCTGCCGGGTAATCTCGCGAGGTGGTGTAATGAAAAAAAACCTTCGCCTGACCGTCAACGGCGAACCCCGGGACTTTCCCGTTGAGCCCTACTACTCGTTGCTGGACGCCCTGCGCGACGAACTCCATCTGACGGGCACCAAGAAGGGCTGCGACGAGGGCGATTGCGGGGCCTGCACCGTCCTCCTGGACGGCAAGCCGGTGACCTCATGCCTGGTGTTGGCCCACAGCGCCCACGATTCCCAGGTGACCACCATCGAAGGCCTGGCGGGACGAGAAGGCCTGGCGGGACGAGAAGGCCTGGCGGGACGAGAAGGCCTGGCGGGACGAGAAGGCCTGGCGGGACGAGAAGGCCTGGCGGGAAGAGAGGGCGTCCTCCATCCGGTGCAACAGGCGTTCGTGGACTGCGGCGGTCTGCAATGCGGCTTCTGCACGCCGGGACTGGTCATGTCGGCCGTGGGCCTGCTGCAGGAGAACCCCGATCCCAGCGCGGACGACGTCAAGTACGCCATCAGCGGCAACCTGTGCCGCTGCACGGGATACTCAAAAGTCGTCGAGTCGATAATGGCCGCCGCCGAGGAAATGAGGGACAGCAGCGGGT
>JADFPM010000294.1 GCA_022562335.1 Chloroflexota bacterium | reverse complement strand
TTCTTGAAGCTGGTTCTCCAGGGCCTCGGTGATGGGGCGGCTTCCCTCCAACATGGGTTTCAGATCAAAGATGTAATGGCGGGCGTCCAACAGGGCTTGCCGGGATATGCCCACCAGGGATCGCAGGCGTTCCTCCAGGCCATCTCTGCCCTGGGCCGCCAGTTCCACGCAGGTTTCCAGGCTGACGTTTAGCATGTACAGGGACTGGGCCACACCGTCGTGGATCTCCCTGGCGATACGGCTGCGCTCTTCCAGGGCGGCCAGTTCCGCCCGTTGGGTTTGCCGTTGCAGGCCCAGGTTTTCTTCGGAGATCTGGCGTTCGGCCGCCACCGCTTCCCTGCGGCGGGCCCGCTCCCAACCGGTGATCAATGCGCCGGCGCCGACGATGCCCAACATGCAGGCCAACCGCACCGCCAGTTTCTTCTCTTCCTCTTGCTGGATGTCCAGTGTCGGCGTCACCGTGAAAGCGATGACGGCGTAGAGGGCCATGACGATGGCGGCCATGGGGAAACTGGCCCGCTTGGGGAACATGAGGGAAAATCCCAGCAGGGCGGGATAATAGAATACGAAAAAATCGTTGGTCAGCCCGCCCCGCAGGAAAAGTCCCACGGTGATCAGGGTAAGGTCGGCAGTGCTGAGGGCCATGGCGTAACGCCATCCCATGCGGATGGCGCCTGTTGGGCTCCGCTCCGTGTCGTCCCTTTTAGTCGAACGGCCCTGGAACAACTGCCAGGTCACCCAGCCGTTGAGCAAGACTAAGATGCCGCCCATCAGATTCAATACCAGGTGGATCGAGTCCGTTTCGACCCGGTAGTTGTTGAGAAAGAACCAAACCCCCAGCAGCAACCAACGTATGATCACCGCGATGGTTATCGTCGGACGGTAGTCGTCGAAGATGGCGAAGGGCGGAAGTCTTGGCGGAGGGTTTGGCGGAGGGCTTGATGGAAGTCTTGATGGAAGGTTTTGTCTCACCGGAAACTGCCTCGCTGGCGTTGGATCCCAAGTTCAAGATGTCCCGGAGGCACGGAGCCGATATAAGATGAGGCGCACCGGCAAATTAGTGGATTTACATAAAAAGGTCAAGGCAGGGCGGAAGCGGGTACCGGGAAGTCTCGCCCGGTGCGAAGGGATCAGCAGTCAATCTCCAGACGCGAGGCTCGATGCTTCGGTCCCGGCTCGGTGGAGAAGCTTTGATACCGTTGGATAAACCCATCAAATATTTAGGGAATGTCTAGATTGAACGCCCGGCTTCCCCTGGTCAACAAACTCCTTTATGCCTCGGACATGGTGGGGAGCCAAGCGGTTGCCTGGAGCCGCAACCTTTGGTTGCTGTTCTTGCTGGCGCCTCCGGCAGCCAGCGGGCTGCCCACCCTGGTGCCCGCGCTGGATTTGGGATTTCTTCAGTTGGACCCAAGGATTTTCGCTGGAGTTATATTGACTTCGGGGAGATTGATCGAAGCATTTGATGATCCGATCATAGGTTGGTGGAGCGACCGGACCAAAAGCCGGTGGGGCCGCCGCATACCTTTCGTCCTATTCAGCACGCCGTTCTACGGGATCTTCTTCCTCCTGCTGTGGCACTTGCCCGTGGGAGAGGCCAGTTTGGTCAACGCGGTCTACATATTCGTGGTTCTGCAGTTATTTTTCCTGGCGGTGACCCTTTCCGGCGGGCCCTACGAGGCCCTCCTGCCGGAAATCGCCCGCAATCACCGAGACCGGATGAGCGTGGTTGGTTGGCAGTTCTATTTCGGAATCCTGGGCGCCGTGCTGGGTTTGGTGTTAAGCGGCTTCATCAAAGATGCCTTCGACTTCAGGGTCATGGGCGTCACCATCGCCCTATGCGCCGTGGTTTTCCGGTACATCGGCCTGGCCGGGGTCTGGAGGCAGGCGCCCCGGCGGACACCCGTGGCGCAAATCGGCTTGGGAGCGGCCATCACCAGCGCCTTGAGCAACAAGCAGTTCCTGTACTTCCTCCCCAGTTTCGTGCTCTTCCAAACGGCTGTGGGCATGGTTATCGCCTGGCTTCCATTCTTTGTGGCGTCGGTGCTGGACCAGGGAAATGGTGGCGCGGTGACTTCAATGTTGACCGGGGCATCCCTGGCCGCCATGGCGGCATCCGTTTTCGGTCTGTGGAAACTCAGCAACGCCAAAGGCAAACGCTGGGTCTACTCGGCGTGTCTTCTGGGCACCGCGGTATATTTGCCCCTGTTGTACTTCGCCGGGTTCATCCCGGTCGTGCCCAAGATTGCCCAGGGTATAGCCATGGCCTTCGTGGCAGGGGCGACAATGGCCGGGGTAAACCTGCTGCCCAAGGCAATAACCGCCGACATCACCGATTATGATGAGCTTCGTACGGGCATGAGGCAGGAGGGGGTGTTCTATGCCACCCAGAACCTGTTTGAGAAGTTAGGCTCCTCTTTAGCGCCCTTGTTGCTGGCGTTGGTCCTTTTGCTGGGCGACACCGGCAGCAACCCTCTGGGGATACGCCTGGTGGGTCCGGTGGCGGGGGCAATCGCTTTCTTTGGGTTCTGGACGTTCCGGGGCTACCGGCTGCCCAGCACCGTCACCCGGCAGAGCGTGAGGGAGGCGGGGCTAGAGGTTTGAAAATTTGCCCCGTGGCGCGAAGTAAATACGTCGGCCCACCTCGTCGTTCTGGTGAGATCAAGGCCACATTCGTCAGGCGCCCAGAAGCTGCTCCTCCAGCGCTTCGGGGTCCGTCACCGGCAGCTGGCACACGTAGTTCTGGCAGACGTAGGCGGTGGGTCTGCCGCCGGTCATCTCCCGGCCTTCCAACAAGGGGTTCCCGTCCACCGCGGTGGGTTGGGGAGATTCGGCGCCCACCACGACCTTGTTGGGCAGGAACCTGCCGAAGACGGCGTCCAAAAGCTCACCGGTGGCCGGGTCGTCCCGCGGCCCGATGATGGCGATCTCCTTGGGTTGGGACAGGTAGAAGTCCAGCGTAACCAGCCATTGGCCGGCGCCCATGGGAGACCGGGACATCAGTTGTTGCAG
>JADFPM010000039.1 GCA_022562335.1 Chloroflexota bacterium | reverse complement strand
GACGCTGGCTGGACAATCTCACCCCGTCCACTCAGGCGAAGCTCGCCGGAGAAAACATGGAGCGGATCCTGGAGGCCAAGCCCTCACCGGGCGATCCGTGCGTGTTCCTGACCAGATAGGGACGCGGCGGTCCGCCGGCCTTGATATTTAAAAGTGAGCCAAACGTTTCGGGCTTAGCCCTCAGATTCCAGGTTGGCGGCCATGGGATAGGATTGCTTGGGGCATGGAGACTAATGGGCCTTGCCGGGCTCGGTTTCAACCACTATCTCCACCGCGGTATTGCGGGCCACGATCAACTCCAAGGGCTCGTCGCCGTCGTTCACCGGCTGGTGGACCGCTTCGGCCGGGACGTAGAGGAAGTCCCCGGCCTCCATGGGCAGAGCCTTATCCAAGTTCTCGCCGATCATGAACCTTCCCTTGCCTTTGACCACGTAGATAGCCGATTCGCAGTTGACGTGGTAGTGGGGGCTGGAAGAGCAACCGACGGGTATGGTGGCGATGGCCAGGTGGATCCCGGTGGAGCCCACCAGGCCCTGGGAAACCCCGGCCAGCCTGGTCATGGTCCCCGAGGAGATCTCCACTTCGAGTTCATTTGACTTGATCAACCGGCATTCGGCCATGGTTCACCTCTATTCTTCGAGTTTCAAGTTTAGTGGTCGCGTGGTCAGGTGGCTGACCTGACGAAGCGGTCCAGGTTCTCAACGGCTTTTTGGATATTCTCCTGGGAATTGGCGTAGGACAATCGGACGTACCCTTCGCCAAACTCGCCAAAGGCGGCGCCGGACAACAGGGCAACGCCGGCTTCAGTCATGGCCCGGTCCTCAAAATCCTTGCTGCTGATGCCCGTGCCCTTGATGCTGGGGAACACGTAAAAAGCGCCTTCGGGTTCCGGACAGCTGATCCCTGGGATCGCTCTCAGGCCATCGGTTATCAGCCGGCGGCGGCGGGCAAACTCGGCGGCCATCTCCTGCACCTGGTCCTGGGGGCCGTCCAACGCCGCCACGCCGGCCATTTGGCTGAAAGACGCGGCGCAGGAAACGCTGTTGACCGCCAGCTTCACCACGTGGGGCACCAACTCTTCGGGCATGATGCCGTAGCCCAGCCGCCAGCCGGTCATGGCATAGCTCTTGGAGAAACCGTCCAGGATGATGGTGCGCTCGGCCATTCCCGGAAATGAGGCGATGCTGTGGTGTTCGCCGGTATAGAGTATGTCCTTATAGATTTCGTCGGACATCACGTACAGACCGTCCCATTCTTTGACCAGATTGGCGATGGTCTCCAGTTCTTCCCTGGTCAACGCCGAGCCGCAAGGGTTTTCCGGCGAGTTCAGGATGATCAACCGGGTGCGGTCCGTGATCTTGGTGGCCAGGTCGTCCAAATCCGGATGGTATGCCGTCTCTTCCAACAACCGCATGGGCACGGGGGTGGCGCCGCAAAACCTGATCATGGACTCATAGATCGGGAAACCGGGGTTGGGATAAATGACCTCCACCCCAGGTTCGGCCAACGCCAAGAGCACGTAGAACATGATGGGCTTGGCGCCGGGAGTCACCACCACCTGGGACGGGTCGGAGTCCACTCCCCGCACCTCTCGGCTGTTTCGGGCAATGGCTTCGCGGAGTTGGGGCAGACCCGGCGTGGGGCCGTAGTGGGTGAAACCGCCGCGCAGGGCTTCCACTCCCGCCTCGATTATGTGCTTGGGAGTGTCAAAGTCGGGCTCGCCTATCTCCAGATGGATGATCTCCTTGCCCTGGGCCTCCAGGGCCTTGGCCCTGGCCAGCACTTCGAAGGCGGTCTCGGTGCCCAGGTCCATCATGCGGGCGGCTACTGTCATAATCCCTCCTGTCTCGACCGTGGGGCAATCGCCGGAATCATAACCTATTTCAAGTCTTCGCCTAAAAATCCGGGGCCGGCCGGTTTTGTGGGCGCGCTGCTCCCGGCTGCTAAATACCTCTCTCAAAAGATGGTTCGACAAGGCCACCGCGAACGGAGATGCCTCTTTCCGTCCGTTCGTCCTGAGCTCGTCGAAGGATTGTCCATGGTGGATAGACTTTTTTGAGATTTATTCTAAGCGGCTTGGGCCCTCTCCAAAAGCATGACATTCATGGAACCGGTCAGGGATTCATAATGCCGCCACTTGGGTTCCAATCCCGGGGGCATATCCTCCACGGGAACCGGCCGGAACCCAAAACGGCCGAAAAAGTCCATCAAGTGATCTTCGCAGATCAGGTAAACATCGCCGGAATAAAGCTCCAGCAGGCGGGTGATGATGGCCCGGCCCACGCCGTTGGTCCGCTGGTCCGGGTCCACCGCCAGGCTGGCGACCTCGCAAAAATCGGGGTATGGCCGCAGGCGGCCACAACCCAAGATCGTCCCGCCCTCACTTTCCGCGACCACGAACCGGCCCTGATCCAACTCGCGGCCGTCGCCATCCACCATTGCCACCAACCTTTCGATGGCGGCCAGATCATCAGCGCGGGCTTCTCGAACGTACCAAACAGGGTGAATGACCTATCTGCCTCTATTGCGGCTGGATCCTATTCTGGGTGCGAACCGGCAGGCCGTAGATGGATATGAATCCCTGGGCCGCGGCGTGGTCGAACTCGTCGCCCCGGTCGTAGGTGGCCAGGGAATATTGGTAGAGGGACTGGGTTGCCTTCCGGCCCACCACGGTGCAGGCGCCTTTGTGCAAACGCAGCCGCACGTCGCCGGTCACGTAACGCTGGGTGCTGCTAACGTAGGCGTCCAAATCCTGACGGTGAGCGGTGAACCACAGCCCGTTATACACCAGGTCGGCGTACTCCTGGGCGATGCGCGCCTTGGTGCGGGCCTGGTCTTTGCCCAGGGTCATCGCTTCCAATGCCCGGTGGGCGGCATGGAGGATCACCGCGGCCGGGGCTTCGTAGATCTCCCGGGACTTGATGCCCACCAGCCGGTTTTCCACCTGGTCGATACGGCCTATACCGTGGTCCCCACCCAGGGTATTGAGATGGCGGATGAGATCGGTCCCCGCCATGATCTCGCCGTCGATGGCAACCGGGATGCCAGAATCGAATCTCACTTCAATGTAGGCAGGCTCATCCGGAGCATCGGCCACGGCGCGGGTCCAAGCATATGCCTCTTCCGGCGGCTCCAGCCAGGGGTCTTCCAGTTCGCCCGCCTCCACGCTCCGGCCCCAGAGGTTTTCATCTACGGAAAACTTGCTGTTGCTGGGGCTGATGGGCAGGTTGCGTTCATTGGCGTATTCGATCTCCTCCTGGCGGCTCATGCCCCAATCCCGGATGGGGGCGATGAGCTCCAGGCCGGGCGCCAACGCCGCCACACCCACCTCGATCCTGACCTGGTCGTTTCCCTTGCCGGTGCAGCCGTGGGCCACCGCGTAGGCGCCTTCGGCTTTGGCGGCCTCGGCCAGGCAACGGGCTATCAGGGGACGGCCCAAGGCAGTGGCCAGGGGATACTGGTCTTCGTAGATGGCCCCGGCCATCAGGGCCGGAAACAGGAATTCTTTAACCAGAGTATCTTTTGCATCCACGGTGACGGCTTTGGCGGCTCCCACCTGGATGGCCCGCTGGCGTATGGATTCCAGATCCACCATGCCCAAGTCGACGGTCACGGTGATGATATCCGCGTCGTACTTCTCCTTGAGCCATGGAACGGCCACCGTGGTGTCCAACCCGCCGCTGTAGGCCAGGACTATCTTTTTGTCAGGCATCGGGCCTAACGCCCCCTATTTTAATTACCCACGACTTTAATTACCCACGACGGTCCGTCGTGAAATTTACTCAATCCCTAATCAAACCGGGTGATACGCACGGATCTTTCAGTGGCTATCACGAAGTTCCGTGAGATTTCATCGGCGTATTGATCGAGTAACCGGCCAAGCACCTCGACTTTACTTGCGGTTCTCTCATCTTCCAATCGAAGAAGTATCACTCCCACGTGCGGTTCTTTACTACGAATGACCAATTCCCCAAAGTCCTTGTCATTGGTGATCAGGATGCGGGACTCATCAACAGCCTTTCGTAGGACCTGAACATCATTCGATCCCCTCTCTTGTTGGTAAATCGAAACCGCATCATGCCGATGCCCCGCCAACCATGCGGCAACTGCAGGTCCGGTGCATTCATCCACGAGAAACCGGATTTAAACACCTTCTTTCGTTAGAGGAACGAAGTCGGTACGTTCCAACGCTTCTTGGGCGAACAGGAGACACGCCAGAATATCATCCCGAACCAGGTCCTTATATTCACCAAGGATCTCGTCCATGGCCGCCCCCTGAGCCATTAGCCCCACGATGAATTGGACCGTCAGCCGGGTCCCTTTTATCACCGGCTTGCCAACCATCGTATCGTGGTTCAGCACGATGCGTTCTAGTAAGTCCTGGTTACTCATAATGTCGTCCCTCAAAAGGAGTCAATGCCGTCCGGCAACCGGCCGGCGGCCTATCCGCTAAACGGCCCCCAAAGCCTCGGCCAGGAGCTCCATGCCCTGGTCGATCTCCTCTCTGGTGATGTTCAGGGGGGGCATGAACCGGATGGCGTTGGGCTTTACCCCGTTCAGCAGCAACCCAGCCGCGTTGGCGTTGGTCAATACCTGGCCGGATATGTCGCTTTCGAATTCCATGGCTTGCAGCAAGCCTTTACCCCGCACGTCGGTCACAAAAGAGAACCGGGACTTCAGCTCGTTCAACCGGCCCAGCAGGTAACCCTCCATCTCTTTGACCTGGCCGGGAATGTCGTTGTCGATGAGGAACTTGGTGCCGGCGTAGGCTGCGGCCGTGGTCAAAGCGTTGCCGCCGAAGGTGGAGCCGTGGTCGCCGGGAACCAGGGCCATGCAATACTCCTTGGACATGAACGCCCCGATGGGGACGCCGTAACCCAATCCCTTGGCCAGGGTAATGACATCTGGTTCCACGCCGTACTCCTGATAGCCAAAGAGGCTGCCCAACCGGCCCAGGCCGGTCTGGACCTCGTCCAAGATCAACAACAAGCCCTGCTGCTCGCACCAGGCCTTGACCCGCTGCAGGTAATCATCGGCGGGTATGATGACGCCGCCCTCGCCCTGCACCGGTTCCAGCATCACCGCCGCCGTCTTGTCGGTGGTGGCGTTCATGATGCCTTCCACGTCGTTGTAGTCCACGTGGACGAAACCGGGCAGCAGCGGAGTGAAATTCTCTTGGTAGTGGGGTTGGCCGGTGGCGGCCAAGGTCCCCATGGTGCGCCCGTGGAAGGAGTTGAACGCGGTGATGACCTCGTAGGCCCCATCCCGGTTCAGCTTGCCGTAGCGGCGGGCCAGCTTCAGCGCGCCTTCGTTGGCCTCGGCTCCGCTGTTGCCAAAGAAAACCTGGTCCAGGCAGCTATTCTCCACCAGCAGCTCGGCCAGCTGCAGCTGTGGCACGGTGTAAAACTGGTTCGATGTCTGTAGCAAGGTGCCCGCCTGCTCCACAATGGCCTGGGTGATGACGGGATGGGAGTGGCCCAGATTATTCACGGCCCAACCGGCCACGAAATCCAGGTATTCCTTGCCGTCGGCATCCCAAACCCGGGTCCCTTCACCTCGCACGATCACCACCGGCTGCCGCCGCACTGTCTGGGCGTAATACTTGTTTTCTTTGGCGATCCATTCGCTGCTTATGCTCATGGTGAACGGCCTCCTACAGATTCGCGAAGAATTTCCAGAGCCTCTTCCAGCTCCTGGACGGCATCACCCAAGCCGGTGACCGCCGCCTCGATCTCATCCAGGCCTCGCAACCCGATCCCCGAGGCCCCGGCGCCGGGATCGGCGCCGATGGTTGGAGAAGCTCTTTGAGCTACTCCTCCAATAAGCATGGCCAGCGCCTCATCGACGCTATTCGCCATGACCACGTCGCTGGCGTCGGCCAAGATCACCTTTTTGAGTTCGGGAAACGCCAGCACCTCCGATTGGAGATAAAGGGACTCCACGTAGATTATCGTACCGCCAATGGGAATGACCAACAACTGGCCCCGAATGATGCGAGACCCGGCGCCCTCCCACAGGGTGAACTGTTGAGATATATCCTGGTCGTTCTCGATCCTCGCCTCCACCTGGCTGGGCCCGTCAACCTGGGGGTTGCTGGGAACTCGAAAACTCTGCAATTGTCCGTAGTTGGGCCAGTCGTTGCGAGCCACCAACCAGCCAACCAGGTTCTTTTTGTCACCCGCCGGGGTGAAGGGCAACATCAAGATGAATTCTTCCTGGTCTTCACCGGGGTTTTTCAATACCAGGTAAGAGGGCGTGACCCGCACTCCCCGCTTTCCAAACCGGGATTCCAAGGGGATCGCCCACTGGTCCGCCTGATTGAAGAACACCTGGGGGTCGGTCACATGGTACCGGAGATACGTCTGGGCCTGGGCGGAAAACATGTCAACAGGGTACCGGATGTGGTCGCGAAGGTCCGAGGGCATTTCCTCAAAATCCGTGAACAAGGACGGGAACGCTTTCCGGTATATCTGAAGCAGCGGGTCTTCCGGGTCTATCACATAGAAGTCCACAGAGCCATTATAGGCGTCAACCACCACTTTGACACTGTTGCGGATGTAGTTGAACCCGTCGTCTCTCCTCCTGGCGCCGGCTTGGGCCGGACCAGGCAAACCGGTCAAACCCGGGTCGTGGGGCGTGGAATAGGGGTAGCGCCGGGTGGTGGTGTAAGCGTCCTGAATCCACCAGATCCGGCCGGCATTGTCCACCACGGGGTATGGATCGGCATCCAGCTTCAGGAACGGAGCAATGGTCTTGACCCGCTCTTTGATCTGCCGGCGGTATTGAATACGGCTCTCCCTGGTGATCTGATCGCTCAACAGGATATTGACGTCCCACAGCTGCCAAGCGTAAGCAAATCGGCGCAGGCTGGAGCTCAAGGGCACGCCACCGTCCCCATCATAGTTTTTGAACTCTGTACTGGGGTTCACCTCCGTCAACGAATGCCCGACTATGACAAACTCCACCGGGCTCTCGCCGTAGTAAAGCTCGGGACGCGACACGGTCAGCTTTCCAATGATGGGTATGTCTTGCAAAAAATACTCGGGCCGGCCTTCATTGGGAGTGAATTCGGTGGTGGGGCTCATGGCCACGCCATAACCATGGGTGTATTGAAGGGTCTGGTTCACCCAGTTTTGGGCGTCCGCGGGCAGGTTCTCAGGGTCCAACTCCCGGGCCGCCACCAACACCTGGCGCAAACGCCCGTCGATCACGTACCGGTCGGAATCCATGTTTTGAAACCGGTAGTAGAGCTCGATGAATTGCAGTTGGTTGTAAGCGTCCCGCAGGGGTTGAAGGTCCCAAAGGCGGATGTTATCCACCGTGGCCCGGTTCTCTTCCACCAGAGCGAAATCCAGCTTGCCCGCCGCTGGGTACTGGACCGTTTCCACTTCATTTAGCTGGAATCCGGCCCGCGTGGCGTCAATGTTCCGCTGGATATAGGGCAGTTCCTTGGTGAGTTGGTCGGGCTCCACTTGAAAGCGCTGGAAAAGTGCCGGATAGACAAACCCCGCCAGAATCACCGCAATGACCCAAAGGCTGAACGATCCGGCCATCAACCGCAGGCCGCCATAAAAATTGCTGACCACAAAACCTGCCATGGCCAAGACAGAGATGGCCGTTAGCAACCACAACGCCGGTATGCGGGCATGGACGTCGGTGTAGGTCGCTCCGAACACCACGCCGTTGTCCGAAAGCACCAACTCGTAGACCTGCAGCGCGTGGCCGGCGGCGATGATCGACATCAACCAGGCTCCCATGGCCGCCACGTGCCCCAACATTCGCGGCGTCAGCACGAACCCCAGCCCTCTTACGCTGTAGACGGCGACATAGAGGGCCAACGAGGCCACGATAGCGGTTATGGCCAGCGCCAAAAACCAGCCCTGGACCAGGTGAAACAGGCTTAAGGTGGCAATATAAAACGAGGCATCCAAAGAAAACTGGGGATCGGGCGCCCCGAAAGAAACCCGGTTGAGGAAAACCATCAGGGTTTCCCATCTCTCCGACGCCGCTCCTCCCAGAACGGGCGCGCCAATGGCCACGGTAAGGCAGGCAGAGCCGATGACCAGAGCCGATAGCAGCCGTTTCACGTCTTCCGGCTGGGATATGGTGGACTCGCCGTAGGAGAACCGGTAGGCCAGAAACAGGTTTGCCGAAAGAGCGCCCGCCGCCACCACGGTGCCGGCGATGAACAGCCAGACCTTCAAGGTCAGGATCTCGAAGAATACTTCCTGAAAGCCCAACTGCCCAAACCAGAGCCAATCGGTGTAGACCGTCTTGGCCCACCATAAGATGAGGATGAACCCCACGGCCAGAGCAATGGCCAGGCCCCATACCTTCACCCGGCGCAGGTTGGCGGCAGAGATGGCAGGAAGATTGGCCGGTTCGGGCCGGTCGGCGTCATTGCTCAGGTCGTAGCTCATGGTTGGACCCAGTTACCGGACAAAGTCGCCAATGATGCTGGTCCCCACCGCTATGCCCCTGACACAGTCCAGCAGGGCTTCCGGACGCCGTCCATCGACCACGTGGGCAACGGGCGGTTGGCTGTTCAGCGATTCCGGTGAAGGCTGGACTTCCACGGCCCTTAAACAGGCATCCAGCTTGGGTATCATACCTCCCCGAATCACTCCGGAAGTTGATAATAACTTAGCGGTGCGGCGGTCCAGGCGGGGGATGACCCGGCCATTGCCATCCATGATACCTTCCACGTCGGTGAGGAAAATCAGGCGTTGCGCCCCCAGAGCAAAGGCCAACTCTCCAGCCACGGTGTCGCCGTTGATGTTCAAGGCGCCTCCGGCGTGTTCCGAGCCGTCGTGGCAATGCATGGCCAGCGGCGCCACCATGGGAATGTAACCGCTATCCAATATGGCCTTCAGCACTCCACCGTTGACCTGTTGAATCTCGCCCACAAAACCAAGCTCCGGGTCGGCGATGCGCGCCTCTAGCAAGCCCCCGTCGATACCGCTGATGCCGATGGCCCTGCCGCCCAGCGCTTGCAGGCCCGACACCAGTTCCTTGTTGATCAGACCGGTCAGGACGGCTACGACAATCTCCAGGCTGGCGGCGTCGGTGACCCGCAGTCCCCGGATGAACCTGGGGGGTATCCCCTGGCGTTGCATCCACTGGGAGATGACGTTTCCGCCACCGTGCACCACCACCACGGCCGTACCCTCCTGCTGGAGGGTGACCAGGTCCCTCAGGCTGGTGTCGTGGCTTCCCAGGGTACTGCCCCCGATCTTGACTACCACCGGTGGGCCGGGCACTGGTTCCTCCAATAATAAATAGTCGAATTCAAAGCAAATACAACTTAACCGGTTTGGCGGGAATGGGCCGCGGAGCCTGATGGATCTAAGCCTGACTGATTTAAAATCGAATTACTGCGGGTCCAGACACGGCCTGGGGACGGGCCTGGAGGGTCTAACCAAGCCTAGATCAGCCGGCCAAGATCAGGTGGTATAGGCGCTGTTGATGATGACGTATTGCTCGGTCAGATCGCAGCCCCAAGCGGTGGCCCGTCCCTCCCCCAGGTTCAAATGCAGGCCGAAGGTCACCTCGGGACTCCGCATCAAAGCGACCACCGCGTCCCGGTGGAAGGGGATGGGTCTGCCTTCTTGCATTATGCAGACGCCGTTGATAAACAGGTCTACCTTGGCTTCGTCGACCTCTGCGCCGCTGCGGCCCAGGGCCATCATCAGGCGCCCCCAATTCGGGTCGGCGCCGTAGACCGCCGCTTTCACCAGGTTGGACGATGCCACGGTGCGGGCGGCTTTGCGGGCGTCGGCCGTATCCCGGGCGCCCTCAACCTCCACCACGATGAGCCGTGTCGCTCCCTCTCCATCCCGGGCCATCTCCCGGGCCAGATGGATGCACACCTCTTTGAGCGCTTGTTTGAACGTCTCGGCGCCGGAAGAACCTTCAGTGATGGGTTGGTTCCCCACCATGCCGTTGGCCATGACTATGAAGCTGTCGTTGGTGCTGGTGTCGCCATCTATGGTCGTCATGTTGAAGGAGATGTCGGCCACGTCTGACAGGGTCGATTTCAAGAATCCCTGTTCCACCGCTGCATCGGTCGTGACGAACGCCAGCATGGTGGCCATATTGGGGTGGATCATGCCCGAGCCCTTGGTCACGCCGCCTATATGGGCCTGTTTTCCATCTATCTCAAAGGACACGGCGATCTCTTTGGGCCGGGTGTCGGTGGTCATCATGGCCCGGGCCAGATCGTGCCCTCCGTCGCCGGAGAGTTGTATTTTCTCTATCCCGGCTTCTATCAGGGACATGGGCAATTCCACGCCGATGACACCGGTGCTGCACACCAGCATCTCTTCGGGCCGAACCCCCAAATGTCCGGAAGCAAGCAACGACGCCTGCTGGGCGTCCTTGTACCCCTGGTCCCCGACACAGGCGTTGGCGATGCCCGCGTTGACGATCAATCCCCGCACCGGTCCCTTGGCCAGGTTTTCCTGGCAAACGGTCACCGAAGGCGATCGGATGGAATTGGTGGTGAACACGCCCGCCGCCGTGCAAGGGGCTTCAGAGAATATGATGCCCAGATCCAGCTTGTCCTCGGCATACGTCTTCAACCCGGCGAACGTGGCCCCGGCCTGAAACCCCTGAGGTGTGGTGACCGTGCCGCCTTCCACCAAGCTTATTGATCCGGCCATGAGAGATGTTCCCCTGTCACTTTATTCTGAAGCTTTAGATAGGGATTTTTCAGCAGGCACAGAGTATATCATAAGGGTGTTTGGCCTGAAAGCGAGCCTGATCAGGCGCGATTCGGCCTCTTCATGCCCGTGGACCCGGCGTCAAGACCCATCTATAATCTGAAGTGCAACCACGGCAGGAGGACTCAAAAATAAATGGTAGAGCTACGTCCGTTTCGCGGATGGCGGTACAACCCCGGTGTGGTCGGCGATCTGGCCTCGGTCATTTGCCCGCCCTACGACATCATCGATAAAGAACTGGAAGAGGAGCTGCACCGCCGCAGCCCCTATAACGCGGTGTATCTGGAGGGCGCCGAGCGTCCCGACTGGAACGCCACTGCCAGTGAAAGATATGCCCAGGCCGCCCACCTTTTTCAAGACTGGCAAGACCAGAAGGTGTTGAACCGGGATGAGGAGCCCGCCTTTTATCTCATGCGCCATTCCTATTCGCACCTGGGCCGCCAACTGACCCGTACCGGCCTCATCGGTTGCGTCGGATTGGAGGATTACCAACGCCTGCAGGTCCTGCGCCACGAATACACCCAGGAACCCGCGGTCCAAGACCGGGTCTCCCTGATGGACGCCTGCAACGCCAATTTCAGCCCCATCATGTCCCTGTACCGGGACGCTTCCGGGTCGTTAAACGCGGCCTTCGGCCAAACCATGGCCGAGCAGCCTCTGTTTCTAGTGGCCGGCGATTCCGGGCAAGAAACCGCTTTATGGATGATCACGGACCGGGACACCCAGGAGCAGATCTCAAATCTATTCAAAGATATCCCCGTGTTCCTGGCCGACGGGCACCATCGATACGAAGCCGCGCTGCGGCTGCGGGGACAAAGACAGACCGGAGCGAGCGGCGAGATCAAAAACGCAGGCCTGGCCCACAACTACGTGATGATGACCCTCTTTGAGTTCGACGATCCGGGCCTGCTGGTGCTGCCGTATCACCGGGTGGTGGCGGGTCTCTCTTCCCAAGAATTGGAGTTGCTGAGGTCCCGGTTGAGCGGCATGTTCGAGATAAAAGACGCGGGACCGCCGGGCTCCGCTGCATTGGAAGCCCTGCTGGGACAGGTAGCCGATTCCGGCGCCAGGGTCATGGGAGTGGCCGGCCTGGAAAGCGGCCGGCTCAACCTGCTTACGTTGAAGGAGACCCAGGAATCCGGCCGATGGGGCCCGCTGGCGATTTCCGAAGGCTGGATCCTGGAAGAGCAGGTTTTAAAACCGATCTTGGGAGATGCCACGCCCCAACGGGTCGACTACGCCCACGACCACCAGCAGGCATTGGACCAGGTGGCCTCGGGACAACAGCAACTGGCGTTTTTCCTAAAGCCGTTCCCAATGGACGGGTTTGAGGCCGTGGTGGGCGAAGGCCACGTCCTGCCCAGGAAATCCACCTTCTTTTATCCCAAGCTGCCCACCGGCCTGGTGATCAACCAGTTGGAGGGGAAGTTGTGATTTTTCCCTCTATCGCCGGGCGTTATCCCCGAACCGCCGGTGTCGTTGCCATCGGTTGCCAACGTGTTGCCTGCGATAAGGGTGGCAGAGCCTGTTCGGCGTGGGGATAGTTGCCGGATCAATAGGAAGTTCCTCAGCGTTGCCGCGCGGCCGGCTGGAAATGACCAAGTAGCGGATCAAAATCAATAGTGTGAAGGCAATCCTAATGAGCGGTGATCAAAATGGCAGGGAGATAGACTTAACCGGCCAAGTGGCTTTAGTGACTGGGGGAGGCAGAGGTCTAGGTCAGGCATTTGCCCAGGCCCTAGCAGCCGTTGGAGCGTCGGTGGCAATCACCGCCAGGTCTGAGGACCAACTCTCAGAGACATTACGTTTGATAGAGGATCAAGGGCGCCACGGCATCGCTATTCCCGCGGATGTGAGCGATCCCAACGCTGTAGAACGACTCGTAGCCGCTGTCGAGGATCAACTCGGCCCGGTTGATCTATTGGTGAATAACGCCGGGATCCCGGGGCCGATGACTGGCTTCCTCTGGGAAGTCGATCCCGATGAGTGGTGGCGCACCCTGGAGATCAACTTGCGTGGACCGTACCTCTGCGCGAGAGCGGTATTACCGGCCATGATCGCACGGCGTCACGGAAGGATCATAAACATGTCCAGTGGCTCTGCTTATAACACGCATCCGATCGCAACTGCCTATGCTTCCTCCAAGGCCGCGCTGACCCATCTAACCAAATGCCTCGCCAGTAGCACCGAGGAGTATGGGGTTAGCGTCTTCGCTTACGCGCCCGGCGTGGTCCGCACCGCTCTGCTTGAATATATCGCCTATTCGCCAGAGGTGCCTGAATCGTTTCAGAAGAATTACCTTTCTCGGCTGGAAGAAGGAATCGAAACCCCAATGGAGCGAGCAGTAGAGATGTTCATGTTCTTGGCCTCGGGAAATGCGGACGCGTTGTCAGGGTGTTTGATTCGCGTAGACGACGATGAGTCCGAGTTGATGCGGCGAGGCGAAGAGATCAAAAAGGGCGGCCTCTACACCTTGGCCCGCCGCACATAGTCTTGCCATTTGCTGGGTGAATCAGAGCTCACGGCATCCACAGCGATATCTGGAGAGGGATTCGGGGACGCATTCAAATCGCGGATGACGGATTGCGTTCGTAGGGCGAGGGACAATCAGCCAAGGATTCGCTATGGAATCGGAGTTGGCGGTCATCCGGAGAGCCACGCTTCCCACCCTCCAAACAGCCTGAGGAACAGCATCGACCGGCTCGGGAAGACGGTGGGCGGCCTCCGTTTCTATTGAGGCTAAATGCGAAGGGTTCTCCCAGCCGATCACCCGCCGATACGTTGGCGGAAAATGTGGACATCGTTGCGTCTTCCGGCGGGAAATGCCAGCCCTGCGGCGGTGAGATCAGCCCGGCGAATGGCGCTCTTCGTAGCTGGTGGTGATGGCTTGTTCGGCCCTTTTGCTGTGGCCGGCGATAAAGGTTTCAAGACGCCGGATCTTAGCGGCGGTTGGCCAGGGGAATCAGGCCGTCGTACGGGTTCGGGAAGCGGTTTTAAGAAGCGCTGAATCCCACCTTTGGCAGGACCGTTTTCAGCGCTTCAACCACTTCTTCTATGTCTTCCTGGGAAACGTAGCCCAGATGGCCGATGCGGAATATATCGGTGGTGAGCTTTCCCTGGCCTGCCGCCAACACCACGTTCTCATCGCTGCGCATCAGGCTCATCAGCTTGCCGTGGTCCACACCCGCGGGCATCTTGATGGCGGTGACCGTGTTCGATGCGTAGGTCTCGTCTTCCGCTAATAGCTCCAAGCCCAGGTTCTTCATGCTTTCCCGGGTGTACTGGGCAATACTGGCGTGAC
>JADFPM010000293.1 GCA_022562335.1 Chloroflexota bacterium | reverse complement strand
CCACCCCAGATGTCCTGACTCCGTAGAGGACTCGCGGCGAAGTCGGAGTTTCGCCCCGATCGCAATCGGGGTTGCCTCAACATGACAATGGTAGGGGCGAATCCTAGTGGAGGCTCGGCTGAGTATTTAGGCAAATCCCGGAATTTTCATCCACCCTCCACCACGGAAAGGAACTCCAGCACCCGGCGGACGTATTTTTGCGGCGCTTCGGAGTGGGGCTTCACCTCTCCCCATTGGGCGTTGGGCACCAGGCGGTGCACCGCTTCGGCGACGGGCCGGGGATGGATATCGTTGCCGCCGGGCATGATCATCGCCGGGACGCGGATCGCCTTTAGGTCCTCCTTGGTCATGCCCAGGCTGACGTATGGCCCGTCGAACAGGGCCGAGATAGTTGCCCGCATCACCTGGGCGAATTCCTCGGGGTCCATCTCTTCCAACGTCGCGCGGTACTTCCCATCGTGCTGGGCCCTTTCCGGAGAGAAGGGCGAAAATCGGTCGTCGGGATCAAAGGCGTCAATGATTTGTTTAACGCCCTGGTTCAACGCCATATCCAGGCTTTTGAATAGCTTGGCCGCCAGATAGGCGTTGCAGATGACGCCGCCGGCTATGTTGGATGGGAATATCGCCCTGACCCTCTCTGGATTGCGGTACGCGCAGCCAAACGATATGGCGGCGCCAAATGATCCACCGCCCAGATAAGCCTGGTCGATCCCCACGGCGTCCATCAGGTCGAACACGTCCTGGCAGGCCATGTCCCAGGTCTGCACCACCAGCGGACTGTTGGACTGGCCGCCGAACCTCCGGTCATAGGTGATTACCCTGTGTTCTTGGGCCAGCTCCTGAATCACCGGATGATAGCTATTGCCCTTTCCCTGGAGCCCGCCCGCCGACAATATGATCGGCGGCCCGCTGCCGGATTCCTCGTAATAGATCTCCGCGCCCTGGACTTTGGCTGTGGGCATCTATGACTCCCTCCTGGTTTAGTAACAAGCACTCAGGTGGCGATTTGGCCAATTATAAATACCGCTTCCGGTGCGCACAACACCACGGACCGGCCACGGCTTTGACCGGTCCAGCGGCGGATGAGGCGTGGGCTGGCGCTCCGTGGTAAAATCTGACCAGCCCCCTAGCATGAAACGATTGGAGGAACAAAGCCGATGGTTTCCAACATAGTACTGTCGAACCAGGAATTCAACGTCGTGGGCACGCGGCCCATTCGCCCCGACGGTGTGGATAAGGTTACCGGGAAAGCCCGCTACAGCGCGGACATCAGCCTGCCGGACATGCTCCACGGCAAGATACTGCGAAGCCCCTATGCCCACGCCCGTATCATTTCCATCGATGCCAGCCGGGCCCTGGCCACGCCGGGTGTCAAGGCCGTGGTCACGTCCGCCGATTTTCCCCAGCCCACCGGCAAATTGATCGACCTGGGTGAAGGCGCAATGGCCAACCCCAAGTGGATCACCAACAACCTGATGGCGTCGGGAAAGGCACTGTACAAGGGCCACGCGGTGGCAGCGGTGGCGGCTGCCACTATTCACCTGGCTGAACATGCATTGTCCTTGATCGACGTGGAATACGAGGTCTTGCCCTCGGTGGTGCGTGTCGAGGACGCCATGAAGGACGGCGCGCCCGTGTTGCACGAACGGCTGGCCAACGTCACCGACTCCAATATACGGGCCGGCGGCCTGCGGGCGGACGATGACGAAGAAAAAAGCACCAACATCGCCAACCGATATGAATTTGAGACCGGCGACGTGGCCAAAGGATTTGAAGAGGCCGACGTGGTGGTGGAGCGTGTGTTCCGCACCTCATCGGTCCACCAGGGCTACATCGAGCCCCACGCCGCCACCGCCATGTGGAATCCCGACGGTAAGGTGACAATCTGGTGCAGCAGCCAGGGCCACTTCCAGATACGGGACAACTCCGCCATGGTCCTCGGCATACCCGTGTCCAACATCAAGGTGATCCCCATGGAGATAGGCGGCGGCTTCGGCGGCAAAACGGTGATCTATCTGGAACCCGTGGCCGCCATGCTTTCCAAAAAGACGGGACAACCGGTGAAGATAACCATGAGCCGTGCCGAAGTGTTCGAAGGCACGGGCCCCACGTCGGGCAGCTACATGCGGTTTAAACTGGGAGCGACCAAGGCTGGGCGCATCACCGCCGTCGACGCCACCATAATGTACGAGGCCGGCGCATTCCCGGGAGCGCCCATCAACCAGGCCTTGCAATGCATCATGGCCCCCTACGACATCGCCAACGGCCGCGTGGAAGGGTGCGACGTGGTGGTCAACAAACCCAAGGCCGCCGCATACCGGGCCCCGGGCGTGCCCGGCGCCGCCTTCGCCGCCGAGTCGGTGATCGACGAGGTGGCTGAAAAGCTGGGTATAGACCCGTTGGAATTCCGGTTGATGAACGGGGCCAAGGAAGGCACCCGCAGGATCCCCGGTCCCATGTTCCCCCGTATCGGCTATCTGGAGACGGTGCAGGCGGCCAAGGAACACGAGCACTACTCCGCGCCCCTGACCAAGGCCCGCAACGGTGGAAAGGTGGGCCGGGGCGTGGCCACCGGGTTCTGGTTCAACGGCACCGGCCCGGCCAGCGCCACCGCCACCGTGATATCCGACGGCACGGTCAGCCTGCTAGAAGGCTCTCCCGACATCGGAGGCAGCCGGGTAGCCTTGGCCATGCACGTGGCCGAGGTGCTGGGTATCTCCGCCGAGGAAGTCAAACCCGCCATCGGGGACACCGACTCGGTGGGGTTCACTTCGTTGACCGCGGGAAGCGGCGCGACCTTCAAGTCGGGCTGGGCTGCTTACGAGGCGGGAATGGACGTCCGAAAGCAGATGGTGGAGCGGGCGGCTAAAATCTGGGAGATTCCGGCGGAAAACGTCGAGTACGAAAACGGAGTGTTACAGCACAAGTCTGACTCCGAGCTTCGCCTGACCTTTAAGCAGTTGGCAGCCCGGCAGAACGCGACTGGAGGCCCCATCATGGGACGCGCCGGGGTGAATCCCGGCGGC
>JADFPM010000038.1 GCA_022562335.1 Chloroflexota bacterium | reverse complement strand
AGCGCATCAGGGCTTCATAGGAAGCTCCGATGTTCACGGTGTTGTAGCCGCTCAATTCCCAGTCGTGGCGCCAATGGAGGTCTCCGCCGTAGTCCGGGAACCTGTTCTGCAACGCCTGCATGTCCACCGACAAGACCTCTCCCACGAACCCTTCGCCGATCAGTTGTTTAATCAGGTTGTCCGTCTTGTAGGTGGTCGATGTGGGGGTCAACTGGCAGACCAGATCGGGATGTGCTCGGGACGCCGTCAGCATATCCCTGGCTTCCTGGGCATTGTTGGCCATGCGCGCCTCGGTGAGCACGTGCTTTCCCGCGTCCAGGGCCGCCAGCACCAAGGTCCGGTGCATGTAGGGCCAGGTGCCGATACAGACGGCATTTATTGACTTGTCTTCCAACAGTTCCGGCCAGCCGCCATAGACCTCGGGAATGTTGAACTGGTCGGCCACGGCCCGGCCGGACTCCAAAGACCGGTTGGCCACGGCCACGATCTCTACGCCGTCGACCCCTTGAAAACCTGGGATATGGCGGTTGCGCACGTTTCCGCCGGCGCCGATCAGACCAACGCGAATCTCCTGGTCAGCCATGGTAAGCCTCCTTAAGGGGAATCAGGGGTAGGTTATTGGCGCGAGGTATTCGGGGTCCGCCGTATCGTTCCGTACGCGCTCCATTGGACGATGGCGAGTGTAGTCAACGGTTAAAAGAGTGTCAACAAGTCGATGGTCCGGGCAGTGAATGGGAACCAGGTATCGATTCGCGTAAATTCACAACAGCATGATCCCATTTGAAAATCGCCTAACCATAGGTGATAATATGCCCAGCTTGTTATCGTTACGCTTGGAGGTCAAATGCGAGTCCTGCTCATAGCCACCAACCGTCACCAACGCCTGATGAGCCGCATGGACGCCAGACCGCTCCCCATCGGCCTGGCCTACATAGCGGGCCACCTGGACCGTGACCGCCACACCCTGAAAGTCTTGGACCTGATGTTTTCCGACGATTATCTGGCCGACGTGGACTCGGCGATCCAGGAGTTTCAACCCCAGGTGGTGGGAGTGTCCATCCGCAACCTGAGCAACCACAGCTACATGGACACCCAATGGGCGTTGCCCATCAGCAAAGAGGTCATCGAGCGAATCCGCTCCCAATGCCAGGCCACCATCGTTTGCGGCGGACCCGCCGTCAGCCTGCTGCCCAAGGAAGTGTTCAACTTCGTCGAGCCGGACCTGGCTCTGGCCGGAGACGCCGGGGAGACCTTCGCCCAGCTCATCGATTACCTGGACGACGGCGGCACCTCCCACCTTGACCTGCCGGGCCTGGTCTACCGGGAAGGCGGCGAGACCGTTTTCAACGGCGCGCGCTGCGCTTCCAGCTTCAGCCTGCCACCCCGCCTGGAAGACCTGGACATGGACAAATACCGTAAGGCCGGGTTCGGCATCGGCATTCTCACCAAATTGGGCGACTTCCAATATCCTACGGGACCGACGGCCGGCTCGACCTCAGGGCCTCAAGAGGAGGGCGCCTGGAGGGTCATCCGGCCCATCGACGAGGTGGTCCACGAGGTTAAGGACATGGAGGAACGCTTCGGACTGAAAAAAGTGTTCTTCATCGACAACGGGTTCAACGTTCCCATGCCCCACGCCAAAACCCTGTGCAACGCGCTGATGGAGGCCGGTCTCAAGCTCCATTGGAACACCTGCCTGGCGCCGTTCTCCTGCGACGCCGAGATGGTGGGGCTGATGAAGAAAGCGGGCTGCGCCCTGGTGATCATGGGCAACACCCGGGGAGACCCCCACGACGGCGTCAGCCTGGGAGACCGGTTGGAACCCATGGTGGAGACCGCCCGCCTTTGCGAGGAAGCGAACCTCCACTACACCGTGGCCCAAACATTTGGCGAGCCCGGGGACACCAGGGAGACGGTGGAGGGCAAGCTGGCATTTTTGAAAAAACTCAAACCCGCCGTGGCCAACCTGCGGGTGGGTGTCAGCATCATGCCCGGCACACCGGTGGCGGCCTTGGCCTTGGAAGAAGGACTTATATCCGACGAGGCCGAACTCATCAAACCCACATTCTACATCGCGGAAGAGGTCAAGGACTGGTTGGTGGACTATCTTAAAGAGGAAGCGGCGCAAAACCCCCGCTGGAATCTGGTGTAGCTACGGGGTAAACGACGACCTAGCCAAATACCATCAACCCTCACCGAGGGCGAATCGGAAGGGAACTGCTTTTGAGGCTGCTACGCCAACCTCACATCAGCCGGGATGAATGGGAAGGTCTCTAATGGCAATCGAGGCGCCTTTTCATCCGCCCAAACTTAAGGAGCCCTAATTGGCCAAACTCATCAGTTTCGACATCGATGGCACTATGGAATTCGGAGACCCGCCGGGAATCGTTACGGTGGAGATGGTGCGGACCGCCAGGGACCTGGGATATATCGTTGGAAGCTGCTCGGACCGGACGGTGAGCAACCAGCAGCGGCTTTGGGCCGAGCATAGCGTCCCGGTCTCATTCACCGTGTTGAAGCACCAATTGGATGGGGTCAAAGCCCAGTTCGAAGCTGAAGAGTACTACCACATCGGGGATACAGAACTGGACGAGTATTATTCAGGAAAAGCCGGTTTTTTGTTTCTGCCGGCCGACGCGTCGGCGCCACTGGTGTTGGGAATCAACCCGCCGTCTTGATCCTGGCTCCGGGTCCAGCCGATCAGCTTGAAGCTCCGGCGGACTCGCCATCGCTTCCTATCGTCCCGGCTCCATCGTCATCGCCGTCAGGGTCCCCACCCAATTCATCGCCTGATTCAACGCGGGTCGAATCGCCGGCGCCTTCGGGGATATCCGGAAGGAATTCCCGGCCTTCGTCGGCGGCCACCGCTCCCTCCATGGCCATGATGGCCACTTCGATCTGACTGTCGTCGGGTTGCCGGGTGGTGAGCCGCTGCAACAGCAAGCCGGGGCCGGCCACCGCCCTGCCGATCATCCCCTGTTGGTGCGCGCCCGCATATCGGATGATCTCGTAGCTGATGCCGGCCACCAATGGGATTAGCGCAATTCGGGAAATTATCCGCCATTCCAGGGGCGGCCTGGGGAAAATGGCGAACACGATTATCGAAACCAACAGCACGGTCAACAAGAACGCCGTGCCGCAACGGGGGTGGGGCGTGGCGAATTTCCGCACGTTTTCCACGATCAACGGAAGACCCGCTTCGTAGGCGTGAACGGCCATGTGCTCTGCGCCGTGATAGGCGAATACCCTTTTTATGTCCTTGAAAATCCCGATGCCACCAACGTAGGCCACCAGGAAGACCAGCCGTATCGCGCCTTCGATCAAGTTACTGAGCTGATCCGAGGCTATGAATGGGTCCAAGGCTCGCACGATGAGCAGCGGGCCCATGAAAAAGATGCCGATGCCCAACGATAGGGACAGGACCAGAGTTCCGGCTATGAACCAGCCGGACATTTCCTTGTCCCCATCCTCTTTAACGTCAACCGCCGCCATAGAAGCCGATTTATTCAGGGCTTTCATGCCCAGCAGCAGCGTTTCCAGAAGCACCACCACGCCCCTGACCAACGGAACTCGCCGCACACTGCCGGTGAACAAACTATTCAGCGGCTCGATGTGGTGAAAGATCCTGCCGTCCTGACGGCGCACCGCCAGGCTCAGATTCCGCCGGCCGCGAATCATCACCCCTTCGATGACCGCTTGCCCGCCGTAGGTGAATCGTGCTTGGTCAGCCAATGGCTAATCCGCTCCTCTTTGGGCTATGTGGATCGTGGTTTAGGCGCCGCGCTGATATTTGGCCGGCTGGAATCCCAACCGGGATGGAGCGCCCGGCGTACGGTGGTGAGAGGCTAACGGGCACCGGGTCAACGAGATATAAAACGGCGAACGGCATCGCCGCAATATATCAACTGAAAATCCCGTGAGAAATGGTTGCTCAAAACTGGGGATGGCGGCTAATCGAGGTTATAGCGCCTGCGCATGCGTTCGATGCGTCCCTGGGTGTCTACCACCCGCTGCTCGCCGGTGTAAAAGGGATGGCATTTGCTGCAAAGTTCGATCCGAACCGCGGGTTTGGTCCCACCGGTGTCGAATACGTTCCCGCAGGAGCAGGTTACCGTGGAGCGAACGAACTTGGGATGAATGTCTGTTTTCATGATTACTGCCGTTAATTTAGGCGGACTCCACCGGGTATACGCTGACTCGGCGCTTGCCCCTGGCGGCCCACTCGTATTGTACCTTTCCGTCGATCTTCGAAAACAGGGTGAAGTCCCGGCCCAATCCGACGTTTGTCCCCGGCCTGATCTTGGTCCCCCTCTGCCTCACCAAGATGGATCCTCCGGTGACCGTCTCCCCGGCATAACGCTTGACGCCCAGCATCTTGGGGTTACTATCCCTGCCGTTGCTGGTGCTGCCTCCGGCTTTCTTATGGGCCATTAGCCGGTCCCTCCTTGTTGTTCCGGGCTATCTGCCTGGGCGGCCTCGGTGGTCCGTCTGCGGGCAGGCTGGGGTGCGCTTTCTCCTACTTGGATGTCCTGGATCACCAATCGGGTGTATTCCTGGCGATGGCCGCGCATGCGGCGGTAGCGGTTCTTAGCCTTATACTTGAATACGATGATCTTTTTGTCCCGGTAATGGGACTGGACTTGGGCAAGCACCTTGGCGCCTTCCACATAGGGAGAACCCACCGTGGCTTCGCCGCCGTCGGAAACCACTAAGACCTCGGAGAACTCGGCGACCGAGTCCACTTCCAAAGGTAGTTTCTCCACATCCAATAGATCACCGGGTTTGACCCGGTATTGTTTTCCACCCGTCTTAAAAACAGCGTAATCCATTCAATCCTCGACAATCCATACTAAGACTGGGCACCTTTGCTGTCAAGGGAATTCAAGCGCCTCGTAAGCCTCTAGGAAGTCCTCATAGGCCACAAAAACGATCAAAAACCACGGGCCGTTACGCCCTTTCGGTTGGTATATAATACCCTTACTCTGGATTTCATATAAGTTAAATCACCCAGGATAGGCCGCCGATGGCCCCACCACCCCGATCACCATGACCCTTCTGCCCGGCGAAGACCTCAAGGCGGCATTTGTTGCCGCGGTCCTTGAGTTGGAGCGGCGGCGAGACGCCATCAACGCCCTTAACGTTTTT
Source organism: Chloroflexota bacterium (assembly GCA_022562335.1). Classification (GTDB taxonomy): domain Bacteria; phylum Chloroflexota; class Dehalococcoidia; order Lucifugimonadales; family UBA3495; genus Io17-Chloro-G2. Next base: position 9,078 of record JADFPM010000038.1, on the reverse strand, counting down.
CCCGTTCCCGATGGCGACACCGGAACCAACATGCTGTTGACCCTGCGGGCGGCGGTGGAAAATGTGCCTGAGACGCCGGCGGTCTCCGATTCCGGGATCAGCGTCAGCGATCTATTCGCCGGGTTGGCACAGGGCGCGTTTTGGGGCGCCCGGGGAAACAGCGGGGTCATTTTTTCCCAATTCCTCGCTGGGATGGCGGAAGCCCTCACGTCCAGCAGCGCATGTTCCGGCGGCGGCTTACCCGGAGACTCCTTGGAACGAGCCTTCCGCTTGGGTGCTGATGCTGCTTATAGATCGGTGGGGAATCCGGTGGAAGGGACCATGCTCACGGTGCTACAGTCTCTGGCCCCGGCGGCGGCTAAGCGGCTGGAACAGGGGGAGACCGACCCGATGACCCTGTGGGAAGCGGCGTTCGACGCTTCCAGTGAAGCGCTGGCGAAAACACCCTCTCAGCTACCGGTGCTACGTGATGCCGGCGTGGTGGACGCCGGGGGCATGGGAGTGGTGGTTATCCTGGGCGCCGTGCTGGAGAATCTCACCGGCCGGGTCCACCTGGACCCCCTGCCGGCAGACAACGGTTCCGGCCTGGAGTTCCCTGGAGTGATCACCCGAGGCGCCGAAAACCGGGCCGGCCAAAACCACCTCGACGACTCGTTGGCCACCGATTGGGGTTATTGTATCCAGTTTGTGATACAGACCCAGGCCGGTGAGATGGTTCAGGCGCTGGACCCAGCGAAGATTCGCGAACACCTGGCATCCGCGCATTCGGGATCTGCGGTGGTGGCCGGCGGCGGCAGCGCCGTCCGGATACACGTTCATGCCGCCGATCCGGCTCCGGTCTTAAGTTACGGCGCGTCGCTGGGCGCACTCCACCAGATCACCGTGGATAGCATGGACCACCAGAACCAGAGATTCGTGGCGGAGCAGGGAGGCGAGATCAGCGAGACCGCCGATGTGGCCGTCATAGCGGTGGTCAGCGGTGATGGACTATCCGGACTATTTCTGGAGACCGGCTGCACCCGCGTGGTCAGCGGCGGCCAGACCATGAATCCCAGCGTTCAAGAACTGTTGGACTCGGCCCGGGCCTCGGGCGCGAAACGCACCATATTGCTGCCGAACAATCCCAACGTGGTGTCCGCGGCGGAGCAGGCCTCCGGCGGGGACCCTCATATCCATGTCGTGGCGTCCAGGTCGATTCCCCAAGGCATCGCTGCTATTTTGGCATTCTTGCCCGGTTTGCCATTGGAGGAAAATCTGGCCTCCATGGAACAGGCCATCTCCTCGGTCAGGTCCATCGAGGTGACCCAGGCGGTTCGCAGCGCAACCATCGGCGGGCTGCCGGTGAAAACCGGGCAGTACGTCGCCCTGCTGGATAATGATATGTCCGCTGTAGACGGCACCCCCGAGGGCGCACTACGGCGGGCTTTGGCCGCATCGGGCTTGACCCGGGACGGCCTGGTGACGGTTTACGTGGGGGTCGATGGCGGGTGGCGTCTAGCGGAAGAACTGGCCAATGGCTTACGGGAAGAGATAGAGGGCATACAGGTGGACCTGATCTATGGCGGCCAACCCCATTATCACTACTTGGCTTCAGTCGAGTGAGCTTCGCATTAGCAAGGGAGTAGGGTTCTAGCCCGCGAGCATGGCGATACGGATCGTAACCGACAGCTCAGCAGACCTGCCCGCCCAACTGGCCCAGCAGCGGCTGATCACCGTGTTGCCGTGCTACGTGATGATCGACGACGTCAGTTACAAGGACGGCGTGGACCTTTCGCCCGACGATTTCTACCAGCGGCTGGTCTCAATGGCCCGGCCGCCAACCACGGCCCAGCCGTCAACCGCCGATTTCCAAACCGTCTACGCCGCCCTTTTGGAAGAGGGCCACCAGATATTATCCATCCACGTGTCCGGTAAACTTAGCGGCACGTTGAATGCGGCAGAGCAGGCCAAAACGGCGTTGGGCGGTGACCCGCCGATACGAATCATCGACTCGCGCCTGGCATCCATCCCCTTGGGCCTGGCGGTGCTGCAGGCGGCCGATGCCGCCGGGCGGACTGAGTCCCTTCAGGAATTGACGCAACAGGTAAGGCTTGAACTGCCACTGAACGAGGCGTTCTTCCTTTTGGACACCCTGGAGTTTTTGGAAAAAGGGGGCCGCGTGGGTAAGGCCCAGGCGTTCTTGGGGTCCATACTGCGGGTCAAGCCGATCTTGAGATTGTCCGACGGCGAGGTGCACCCGGTGGAACGGCCAAGGACCCAAGCCAAGGCGTTGGCCCGCCTGTTGGAACTCGCCAAGCAGCTTGGACCGGCGCAACGGGTGGCGGTGATCTACAGCACCGAGGAGGAAGCGGCCCGGCGCCTTCGCCGTAATCTGACGGACCTGGCGCCGGAAGAAGACATCATCATAGCCAGGTTCGGCCCCACCCTGGGGACATACGTGGGTCCCGGCGCGTTGGGGATCGCCCTCACCCGCCGGGCCAGCTGATCATTCTGATGATGCCGATGGTGGTTATGTTGCGTGGTCAAGCTGACGGAAATCCTTCAGATTTGCCCAGCTTTTTGTGACGGTAAGTCCTTGACCATTCGAGAGATAAAACCCATGCTGAAATCAAGAATGCGCACCGGCCAAGGCCACATGCCCACCGTGACGTCAAATAATATCGGTCCCAAGCCGCCTTCCGAGCTTTTGCGGCGTACGTTACCAAGGGCCGGCGATCCAAGAGGACGGTGATGGCCTCCACCCCCACAACCGCTTCATCGTGGCTCCAGCCCTTCCTTAAAATCCTCGATCTGGAAGAGACCCACGATTTTAACGACACCGCAGTGATGGGCGGCCTGGACAAGTTTGTCCAACTCTGGTCAAAGGATATGGCCGGGCAGGCCAGCAACGTACGGTTGGCCCGCCGCTTGCTGGCCTCTTCCTATGCCGGTCTATCCGCCGAGGAACGGCAAACCTGGGCGAAACAGTGGCGGGGTATCCTGGCCTCCGGCGAAGAAGCACAACCACCGTCTGCCAGTCAGAAAAAGACCCGCAAGCCGCCAAGCGCCAGGTCAGCCGTCCCCTCACCCGCCCCCGCGCGGACTCAAAGATCCAAGTCCCAAGACGATGCCAAACCGGCGCGCCGGGATACGCGCCGCCCTCCTGCATCGTTGACGGTGGATGAGCCGGTGGACCGGCTGCGCGGCGTCGACACCAAGCTTTCGGCCCGGTTGGGCAAGCTGGACGTCACCACCATCCGCGACCTGCTGTATTTGTTTCCCCGGAGGCACCTGGATTACTCCCAAGCCACCAAGATAGCCGACCTGGAACCGGGCCAGGAATGCACCGTGGTGGCCACGGTATGGGAGGCCCATGAGGTTTCCCGGGGTCCCAAGGGCAAGCGGAAAGACACCGAAGCCGTATTGAGCGACGACACCGGTAACATCCGGGCCGTGTGGTTCGGACAGCGGTACCTGGCCCGGACCTTAAAGCCCAACTCCCGTGTGGCCATCAGCGGCAAGGCCACTGTCTTCGGCGGTCAATTGGTTTTCCAATCGCCGGAATACGAACTCCTAAACGAAAGCCAAGCGGCCATCCACACGGGCAGACTGGTGCCTGTGTACCCTTTGACCGAGGGCCTCACCGGCCGGAACGTCCGCCGGCTGGCGTGGCAGGCGTTGCAGGAATGGCTGGGCGGCGTGGAAGAGCTGTTGCCCCAAGACCTATTGGACCGCGTCGGGCTGATGCCGTTGCAAAAAGCCATTCAGCAGGCCCACTATCCCGACGACGCTGATTCGTGGGCCGGAGCACGCCGGAGATTGGCTTTCGACGAGCTGGTGACCCTGCAGCTTGCGGTGCTGTCGCGGCGCGATGAACAGCAACATGATATCAACGGCGTGGCGATCCATGCCGACAAACAGGTGATGGATGGGTTCTACGATTCGCTGCCCTTTGATTTGACCGGCGCCCAGAAACGGTGCCTGGGTGAGATATTTGGCGACATGGAAAAAGGAACGCCGCCAATGAACCGCCTGCTCCAAGGAGAGGTGGGCAGCGGCAAAACCGTGGTCGCCCTGGCCGCCCTGCTGGCCGTGGCCGCCGCCGGTTACCAGGGGGCGCTGATGGTGCCCACGGAAGTGCTGGCGGAGCAACATTTCCAGACCATCACCAAGCTCCTGGGCGGTTTGGCCAACCCGGTCAGGGAAGACAATCTGGTCACCGTTTACGTTGAACCGCTGGCCCGCCCGGTGTCGGTGGGCCTGCTCACCGGCAGCACCAAAGCCGCTCGAAAGCGCGAATTGACCAAGATGGCGGCGGCCGGAACCATGGACATATTGATCGGCACCCACGCTTTGATCCAGCAGGCGGTCTCTTTGCCCCGGCTGGCTCTGGCCGTGGCCGACGAGCAACACCGTTTCGGCGTGTTGCAGCGGTCGGCGCTACGGCAGAAAAGCCAGGTACCGCCCCACACGCTGATCATGTCGGCGACGCCCATACCACGCACCCTGTCATTGACCATCTTCGGAGACCTGGACATTTCCAACCTGGATGAATTGCCCGCGGGAAGGCAGGAGATATCCACCCGATGGCTGCCACCGGAACGCCGGCAGGCCGCCTACGGATTTGTGCGGAAGGAGGTCCAGGCAGGCAGGCAGGGCTTTATCATTTGTCCCTTGGTGGAGGAGTCGGAATCCATCCAGACCAAAGCGGCCACCGAAGAGTACCAGCGCCTGTCCCAGGATGTGTTTCCCGAGTTGCGCTTGGGTCTGCTCCACGGACGGATGCCGGCCAAAGATAAGGACCGCGTCATGCGTCAATTCCGGGACGGGGAGTTGGACCTGCTGATCTCCACCCCGGTGGTGGAGGTGGGCATCGACGTGGCCAACGCCACGGTGATGATGATCGAAGGGGCCGACCGATTTGGATTGGCCCAGCTGCACCAGTTCAGGGGCCGGGTCGGCCGGGGAGAGCACAAGAGCTACTGTCTGCTCCTCTGCGACTCGCCTTCCGAAGTTGCCCGGGAGCGGCTGTCGGCCCTGGAGCGGATCCACGACGGGTTCGAACTGGCCGAGGTTGACCTGGAATTGCGCGGCCCCGGCGACTTCTTCGGGACACGGCAAAGCGGGTTGCCCAATCTGCGCATGGCCAAGCTGTCGGACCGGGAGCTTTTGGAGCTGGCCCGCACCGAAGCGGCTCGGATCAGAGAGGAAGACCCGGATCTGTCAGCGCCCCAGCATACCCCGCTGGCGGCCCAGGTGGCCCGGTTCCTGCAGGTGGTGACCGACGAGAACAGCTAGCGCTTGTTTTCAGGACCCGGCGCTGCCAATTCCGATCGTGGTGAGCCCTTCGTCCTTCCGCGGAGGGACGAACCATCCGGCAAGTTCGGGGCGAACGGATTCCATCAACGATCATTTCCGAAGCCAACTAAGGGGAGCTTCTGAACCGGTACCCCACGTTGCGGATGGTTTCCACGTAAGACCGTCCTGGACCTTCCACCTTGGACCGAAGACGCCGCACGTGGACATCCACCGTGCGGGTGCCTCCCAGATAATCGTAACCCCAAATCTGGCTCAGCAACGCATCTCTGGTGTACACCCGTCCCGGATTGGATGCCAAAAGCACCAAAAGCTGGAACTCTTTATAGGTCAGGGAAACCCTTCGGCCCGACACCGTCACGTCGTAACGCTCCAGGTCGATGGTCAATTCACCGCTCTTCAGCAATTTATAACCGGTGGAGCCGTTGACCCGGAAAATGGCCTGTTTCACCCGGGCGGCCAGTTCACGCGGCCCAAAGGGGCAAAACAATATCTCGTCGGGATTCAGACTGGGGTCGAACTCGTCCAGGCGATTTTGGGGGACCGCCGCCAACACCGGCATCTTGGCGTTTTTGCATTGGTCTATCATGTCCCGTGCCCATGCCTGGGAGATGGAATCCAGGTCGACGATGACTGCTTCGGTTTCGGTTTTGCCACCGGGACCAGGCGGTCCTTCCAACGGAGCCAACTCAGTACCCGTCTCGCAAGTCAATCCCGCCTGGTTCACGGCCTCATGGAGAGGCGAGATACCGTCTGGATGATTCGCCAGAATAAATACGTTGTACAAAAGCCGGCCAGAATACACTCAGGATGATTAGCCAGTATAACACCGGCCGGCCCGGCCTCGTCCCTGGATGACCTGCTGCGGATTTGCCTTATTCAGGCACATTTTATTCGGTCATCCCCGCCTAGATGCTTGGTCACTCTGTTCCTCAGGATGACATTGGTTGGGTTGAACCCGGTGCCACAGAAATATTGGTGAGCGCAGAGCTTCCCGTTGCTTCTTCCCTGGCCGCTCCCGTATAAGCATTACGATTGACGGGATTGGACCGCATATCTATCATGAACGTGCGTGGACTTGAAATCCGTGCGCAGCGGTCCTTCCCCGGTTGCCATTTGGTTATCGACAGGTGATGAGGTCATGGCCACAAAAACCGTAGCCCGCAATCCCCGAGGTATTCGCAAGCAGATCCGCACCGGACAGTGGCGCGGGGTCACGTCCGGCGCCGCCCCCGGATTCGTTCAGGCCAACCTGGCGATCTTGCCCAGAGACCTTGCCTTCGATTTCTTGTTGTTCTGCCAGCGCAATCCCAAGCCGTGCCCGCTTCTGGAAGTGATCGAACCCGGATCGGTGGAACCGGCGATCACCGCTCCCAAGGCGGACATACGCACCGACGTGCCGGGATACCGGATATACCGGGATGGCGTGTTGACGGCGGAGGTGGACTCCCTGGTGGACCACTGGCAGGATGACCTGGTGTCCTTCCTGCTGGGGTGCAGTTTCTCCTTCGAGTCGGCGATGATCGACGCGGGGATCCCCCTGCGGCATCAGGAGATGGGAAGCAACGTGTCAATGTTCATCACGAATATCCCCACCCAACCCGCCGGCGTGTTCTCCGGTCCCATGGTGGTGAGCATGAGACCGATAAAGCGCGCGCAGATCGTCCGCGCGGTGCAGGTGACCACCCGGTTCCCGGCCACCCATGGAGCGCCGGTCCACATAGGCGACCCCTCGGCCATCGGGATCAAAGACATCTACCAGCCCGACTTCGGCGATTCGGTGGAGATCAAACCCGGAGAAGAGCCGGTCTTCTGGGCCTGCGGGGTTACCCCACAGGCGGTGGCTTTGACCTGTAAACCGCCGCTGATGATCACCCACGCGCCCGGCAAGATGTTCATCACCGATCAGAGAGACGCCGATTACGCGGTGTTGTAGCTGTCTGCTGTTAGCTGTCAGCGTTCAGCCCGTCCGCGGAAGGGCGAAGCATCTGGAGCCAGGCCGCTCGCCGGCCGTATACGATAGGAAACCAGGAAACCAATTTAGCAGGTCAGTTAGAAATGCCGCAGATCGAGTCGATAGAAGACATCATCCTGGACCACGATAAACGGGGAGTAGCCGCGCTGCGGCCGTACCTGCCCGTGGATTTTTGCACCAAAGCGGCCGAGTACATATTGGACAATCCCGGCCACGTGCTCATCACCACCGGGTTTTACATTTTGATGTCGGGCAGCGCCGAATCCGATGGGCCGCCGGGGGCACTGGCCATCGGCAACGCGCTCCAGTCCCTGGGAATGAAGGTGACCTACGTCAGCGACACCTACGCGACCCCCGCCCTGCGGCAGATCGTTGGCGGAGATGCCGAGGTGGTGAATTTCGCCATTGCCGACCCTGAGGAAAGCATGCGGGCCGGTATCTGGTTGTTGGACCAATTAGACCCGGACCTGCTCCTTTCCATAGAGCGCTGCGGGCGCAGCCGGGACGACACCTACCTGAATATGCGCTCGGTGGACATCACCGGCGAGACCGCCCGGTTGGATTACCTGTTCGAGTCTGATATACCCTCGGTGGGCATCGGAGACGGCGGCAACGAGATCGGGATGGGCAACCTGGCCCAGGTGATACCGACCTTCGCCAGCCTGCCACCCAACCCCGCCATATCCAAGGTGGACCGTCTGGTGGTTTCCAGCGTTTCCAACTGGGGAGGCTATGGATTGGTGGCCGCCCTGTCGCTGCTGAAGGGAAAGAACATGCTCCCGTCCGTGGAGCATGAGACCCGGCTGATCGAACAATTGGTGGACCTGGGCCTGGTGGACGGCACCACCGGCGACGCCAGCTATTACGTCGACGGCTTCACCACCGAGGAAAACGGGGCTTTGCTGGAGCGCCTGCACCGGTTGGTGGAAGCCGGGCTAAGCTAGCAGATCAACCGTCGTCAAACGCCGATTTCGCGCGTCAGGCGGCGTGGCCATCAAAAGCATCAGCCTTATTGGGCGGCCTTACTCGTTGATCCTTGCATATCCAACTGATTTAATACCAATAATGATTGTTACTTTATTAACGATGTTGACGTCGACAGCAGCCTGGAATATTATGTTCCAGTCATCACCTTGATGCCAAAAACCGCCATCGGCAAGCCGCCGTAAGTTACTTGCCGAAATATGGCGAAAACATCCGCCATAGATCCATGATTCGTCGCGAGACCAGGCCTTATAACATTTAGGAGGGGAATGATGGCGAGCAAAGATATAGCATTGATGGCCCATCTGATGCGTCGTGCCGGCTTCGGGGCCACCTACGAGGAGTTGGAGGTCCGAGCCGCCAAGGGCTACGAAGCCACGGTCGAAGAACTGCTCCATCCGGAAGACCAGCCGGAGATGGAGCGGGACTTGATGATGCGTTATCAGCCCCAGTGGGTGTCCCAGGCCGGCCTAGAAGGCCAGCAGGAAGAGTGGACATTCCGCATGATCAACACCAAACGCCCTCTGGAAGAGAAGATCACCCTGTTCTGGCACCAGATATTCGTCACCGGCCATGCCAAATGCGAGTACCCCAGGCAGCAACAGATCGAATTCGACATGTTCCGCCGCGACGGCCTGGGCAAATTCGACAATCTGTTGCAGGGATTGGCCAAAGACCCGGCCATGGTGTTCTACCTGGACAACTGCATGAGCCACAAGGGCGCCATCAACGAGAACTGGGGCCGCGAGTTGCTGGAGCTATTCTCCATGGGCGTCGGCATGGACGGCCAGGCCAACTATAGCGAAGAAGACGTCAAGGAGTGC
>JADFPM010000037.1 GCA_022562335.1 Chloroflexota bacterium | reverse complement strand
ATACACGTCCCCAGTGCCGCTATGGGTGTTGACCTGCCGGAGAAAGCCGTAGCCTTCGTCCATGGTTTCTAAGATTCCCGACGCTACCAAGGATTGTTGAGCCGAAGCCGCCTGAAACAGACGGCTGAGGATGTCTTCCCGGCGCATGTTGGTCAAGGAGTCGCCATCGGAAATCCCGATGTCCGGCGCCAGAGCCAGCAATTCGTCCTTGCTTTTAGTGCCGAGCTCCGCGACATCTACCGTTCGCTGTGTGGTTACCATGTACACCTCGCTGTTTTACCGGACGCAAGCCGCCCGCCGCTGCCCCCTTGAGTTCGGCGCCGTCGCCGGTCCTTTCCCCTGGAGGTATTGTTGGGGCACCACCGCAGTCCGATGCCGTAATCTGTCCCCGAATCCATTGGTGCCGAATATGGGTGATCTCCGCCTTTTGTATGGCCGATGGCGGGTATGATGGCGTAAGAGGCAGGGATTGGGATATCCATGATGGGGTTGTGGTCCCGATGAAGGGCCGGTGCGGCCACAAAGATCCCGGAATCAAAGGGGGAAATGTTGGGCCGGCGGCTCAGGATTTACCTGCCTTTTCCCAGTCCGCCTGAAACCGGGCCATGCCGGCGTCGGTCAGTGGATGCTGAGCCATTTGCAAAAGTACTTTGTAAGGTACGGTGGCGATGTCGGCGCCTGCCTGGGCGGCCATGGTGCAGTGAAGAGTGTGCCGTATGCTGGCTGCCAAGACCAGGGTCTTGATGTCATAACTGCGGAAGATGGACACGATCTCGGCGACCATCTGCATCCCCTGGTGCCCTATGTCGTCCAGCCGTCCGACGAAGGGACTGACCGCCGTCGAACCGGCTTGGGCGCCCAACAAGGCCTGATTAGTGGAAAAGCAAAGGGTCTGATTGATCTTTATACCGTCCCGGGCCAGGATGGATATGGCTTCGAACCCGGCGGGGGTACTGGGGATCTTCACCCAGGGATTGGGTATCCATTCGGCGATCTCCCGGCCTTCGGCCACCATTCCCGGGGCGTCCTGGCTTACCACTTCTACAGATATGGGGCCGTCCACCAGGTCTGAGATCTCTTGCACGGCGGCCTTGTAGTCCTGGGCGTTTCCGATTCCTTCGGAGGCGGCCAGAGAGGGATTGGTCGTGACCCCGCTGATCACGCCGAGGCGGGCGCCGTCCCTGATCTCCTGGATATTCGCCGTGTCCAAAAAGAACCTCACATCATCACCGCGTCATCTAAGAATGGCTGTTGAAATCCGTTTGGCCGGCTTAGGGAAATCGATCGGGAATACAATCTAGCTCCCCTTGTCGTCGGGCAGGGGTAAAGGTTGTTGTCCGCCCTCCCGGATGGTCTTTCGGGCGGCATCTATAAATGCGGAAAATAAGGGATGGGCGCGGTTGGGGCGGGACTGGAACTCGGGATGGTATTGGACCCCCATCATGAACGGATGATTTCTGATCTCTCCCGTCTCCACCAGATGGCCGTCGGGGGAAACCCCTCCGATGACAAACCCGGAGTTTTCCAAGGCTTCTCGATAAGCGTTATTTATCTCAAACCGGTGCCGGTGCCTTTCATTCACCACGCCGTTTCCGTAGGCGGCTTGGGTGAGGGTGTTGTCCAGGGGCTGGCAGGGATAAGACCCCAGCCGCATGGTCCCGCCCATGGAGGTCACCGATTTTTGATCCGGCATGATATGGATGACCGGATGTGGTGTGTCGGGGTCCAGTTCCGATGAATTGGCGTTGGTCAACCCCATTTCGTTTCTGGCCCATTCGATGACCATCACCTGCAGACCGAGGCACAGACCAAGGTATGGTACCTGGTGCTCCCGGGCGTAACGCACTGTTTGGATCATCCCTTCCACGCCCCGGGGCCCGAATCCTCCGGGGACGACAATACCGCAGGCGTTGGCCAGCAGGGCGTCGGGTCCCTCCCGTTCCACGTCCTCCGAGTGGATCCACTGTATTTCGACCTGCCGGTCATGGGCCAGACCGGCGTGGCGTAAAGCTTCTTTGACGGAGATATAAGAGTCGGGATATTCCACATATTTGCCAACCAGTGCGATGGAGACAACCTCGGTGAGGTTGTTCATACGTTCGACCATAGCCGACCAATCTGCCATGTCCCGGGGTTTGCAATTCAGGGACAGGTGTTCGGTCATGATATCGCCAAGACCGGCTTCTTCCAGTATCAGAGGCACCTCGTACACGTTGTCCACGGTGGTCAGGGGAATCACCGCCCGCTCCGCAACGTCGCAGAAAGAGGATATCTTGCCCCGTATGGCGTCGGATACGGGGTAGTCGCTGCGGCATAGGATGGCGTCGGGCTGGATGCCCATGCTGCGCAACTCCTTGACGCTATGTTGGGTTGGTTTCGTCTTCAACTCCCTGGCGGCGGATAGGTAGGGGAGAAGTGTCAAGTGAACGTATAGGACGTTTTCCCTGCCCACATCGTTTCGAATTTGCCGTATCGCTTCCAGGAAGGGCAATCCTTCGATGTCGCCCACGGTGCCGCCCACTTCCACCACGATCACATCGGCCAACGACTCATCGGCCAGGCCTATGATCTTGTCTTTGATCTCGTTGGTGACGTGGGGCACCGCCTGGATGGTTCCGCCCAGGAAATCTCCCCGGCGCTCTTTGGCCAGGAGGCTGAGATAAACCTGACCAGCGGTTAGGTTGGACGACCGGGTGAGGTCTTCATCTATGAACCGCTCATAGTGGCCCAGGTCCAAATCTGTCTCGCCCCCGTCTTTGGTGACAAATACCTCACCGTGCTGGTATGGGGACATGGTGCCTGGATCGACGTTCAGGTACGGGTCGAGTTTCAGTACCGAGACGGATACTCCCCGGCTTTTAAGGATGCGCCCAATAGATGCGACGCTGATCCCCTTGCCGATGGAACTGACAACTCCCCCGGTGACGAAGATATATTTTGTGGCCATGCACCTACGCTAAAGCCGAATATCGCAAAGGCACCGGTTATACGAAAAACGAAAAACGGCTGGGGCGGAAGAAAGGATGATCTAAAAAGGAAAAGACGCGGTAAGTCGTAGGGTTTCTACTCCGCATTATAAGCAGCCGCGGATAATAGTGTCAAGCACCTTTACCGCATATCTGTTATCACGTAGTCATCATCAACGGATTGGCGGGGGCAGGCATGGAGAGGCTGACGGGCGGGACCGGCTTGGGCATCCCCTACGCCTGATCACGAACCGGCCGGCGAATCACCAGCATAATCCAAATCAAAGTTGACGATCCAACCCAACTCGGTTTGCCTTTGCAGCGGGACGGCGCCGGCGGGAGAACCCCCGATGGGCTGCGTGCCGATGACGCCGTCGTCTTCCAATCCCTGGATCTCGCTGCCTCCCAGACCCAGCAGCCCTCCAAGAACGTATCCGTTGGAGTCGCCCAACTGGGGGGCCCCGGACCGGATCTTCACGCCGGCGCCCGACAGCCGCCAACCCCTGCTGACGTATTCCCGGCGGCCCAGCCCCGTCTCCGGCGGGTGCTCCACCGTTTCAAAGTACCCCCGTTCCCGCCAATGGGTATCCGAAAGCAACTGGCGGGCGTTGAGCACCGGGCCGGCCGGCACGCCCACGGCCTGCAACGCCTCCATCACCTGGTAGGAAGTGCGTGTCTCGGTCCAGCGGGCGATCTTGGCGTCCAGCGCATCTTGATTCCGCCACCGCTCTAACGGCTGGCTGAACCTGGGGTCGCCGGCCATATCAGGTTCACCCAACGCCCGGCAAAACCCCTGCCATTCGGTGTCGTCCCTCACCGCCAGCGCCACCCATTGGTCGTCTCCCGTACAGGGATAGCACCCGTGGGGCGACATCGACCGGTGGCGGTTGCCCAAACGGCGCGTTGCCCGTCCGTTGAAGGCGTAGTCCAATAGGCCTTCTCCCAGGAACGAGACACCCACCTGGTACATGGCCAGGTCGATCCACATCCCTTGGCCGGTGCGGGCCCGGTGGATAAGACACGCCATGACAGCCATCTGGGCGGTCCAGCTGGCCAGAAAGTCGGTGTAAGAATTACCGATCTTGTTTGGAACGCTGCCGCCGAATCCACCATCATCGGCGGCGGTATCGGCTCCAGCATCTAAATATCCCATGAAAGCGCCGGTCCCGTGGGTTGGTTCCAAGGCGGTGGCCATGGCGCCGAAGTCGGTCCAAGGGCCGCCGTGGCCGTAACCGGTGTTGGAGACCATGATCAGGTCGGGTTTGACCGCCTTTAGATTGATGTAGTCCAACCCGAAGCGCCGCATGACCCTGGGGGTGAAATTCTCCAGGACGATGTCGCTGACCGACACCAGTTGCTTGAGGATGTCCAGGGCGGCATCGCTGCGCAGGTCCAAGGTGACGCTGCGCTTACCCCGGTTCAGGGTCTGAAACGTGCCCGCCCGGTCCCAGTATCTTTCTCCCGGGTCGTTGCCGGGGTAGGGGCCGTTCAGGGTCCGGGTCGTGTCCATGAACTGGGCCTGGCATGAATCCACCTTGATGACCTCGGCCCCCAGGTCGGCCATATATGCCCCGGCGTAGGGCATGGCGAAGACCCGGCTGAGATCAAGGACCCTGATGTTGCTAAGGGGGAGGTCTGGCATGGCTGAAATCTCTCTTGGTTAGGGCGTTACCCGGTCAATTTCTATTGCAGGGGGTATGATTTTCCTATTTGATAGGGCTGGGTCAGATCGCGCCCATCTCCCGTAATCTAACCAGGTCTTCTTTGGAATACCCCATCTCGCCGCAGAATATCTCTTGATTGTGCTGGCCCAGCAGCGGAGCCGGGCGGGTGACCTGGTATTCCATGTCCGATAGGCGGGGACCCAATCCGGGGTAGTCCACCGTGCCGGCCTCCGGATGCTCGACTTCCACGTAGAATCCCCGCTCCCGCAGGTGAGGGCAATGGTAAAGATCGCCGGCGTCCTGGGCCATCCCGAAGACCAAGCGGCGCTCCCCCGACGCCTGAAATAATGGCTTTCGGTCCCATTGGGCCAGACCCTGTGTTAAAAGGTCTTTAAGCTCTTCCCCGTGCTCGATGCGGCCCGCGCCGGTGGTGAACTTTTCATCCTGCAGTTCGTCCACGCCGATGAGACCGGCCACCGTGGACCAGGGTTGGGAGCCTTGCACCGACGGGATCACGTAGCCGTCGCGGGCCGGCATGAGCTCTTCAAATGCCGATCCCCTAATGGGACGGCGGCCTTTTATAGCGCCCATGTAGTTGTAGTAAGGCACCGGCTGCACCAGGTGGCTGGACAGGCATTCGGCCACGGAAACGTCCGCGTGTTGCCCCCGGCCGGTGGTCATCCGTTGGAAAACGGCCGCCAGGGTGGCCACGGCCCCGTTGATGCCCGCCACGTACAGGGATTGGTCCAGTCCGTTGCGCAGAGGCTCTTTGTCGGAGTCGCCCGAATGGTACATGAGTCCGCTGAGGGCGGTGGTGACGATGTCGGTGGCTTCCATATCCCGGTAAGGGCCGGTCTGGCCGAAGGGGGTGATCGAGGTCACAACCAGCCCCGGATTGATCTTGGCCAGGGTGGCGTAATCGAGGGCCCGGGCCGACGCGTCCGACGGAGCATGATTCTCCACCAGGACATCGGCTTTTGCCACGAGTCCCTCAAATAGCCTCCTGCCCGAGGCCACGGTTATATCCAGGGTGACACCGCGTTTGTTGGTGTTTATATATAGGAAAGGGATGCTTTTTTCCGGATGGGGGTCGTCGCCGGCAAAGGGCCCGGCACGCCGGGCGGAGTCGCCCAGCCGGGGAGGTTCGATCTTGATCACGTCCGCGCCATAATCGGCCAGGAGTTTGGCGCAGAATGGGCCGGATACCTGGTCCCCCAGGTCCAAGACCCGGAGGCCGCCCAAGATCCCTGATGTCACCGGTCTGGTGGGCACAGATGTCATCAGTCTTGGGGCTCCCAAACCAGGGGCAAGGATTGGCCCATCTTGGGCAGGACCACTATGGCCCGGCCCGACGCCGTCTCCTCTCCCCGCTGGTTACGCAGGGCCACCCGGCATTCCACGTGGCCGAACCCGTCCCGTTCCTCGGTGGAGGTGACCACACCGGTTGCGGTGATGACGTCGCCGGGATAGTCCATGCCGCGGTGCTCCACGTAAAACCGGCGGAACCAGCCCTCCTCTCCGGCGAAGTTGATCGCCAGTTGGCCCAGGTATTGGTTCTTCAGCGAGCCGTTGATCACCACGTTGGCCAGACCCTGGCGTAGTTGGGCGAAGGGAAGGTCCCAGTGGATGCGCGCATAGTTGCCGTTGGCGGCCGCCCAGCGGACCAGGTGGGTGGTGGTCAGGGGGCCTTTGACCACGGGCGTAAGCTCCCGGCCCACGGAGACGTCTTCGTAGTGAATCTGGGGTTGGCTGCCGGGCTGGGGTTGTTCCAGCACTACGTCGGGCGCCGGGGGAGAGACGGAGACGGTATTCAGCTCGTCGGACACGTTCACCGCCTGGGCGGGTTGGTCCCCGGCGGGCAGGGCGCGGTGAATGCTGACCCGGTCGGCGCGTTGGACCACCAGGCCGTCCTGATTGGTCTGGGTCTCACGCCGCACGATAAAGACCAGGGGCCCCGACCTTCCCGTCTTCTCGAAGATGTCCATGACACGGAACTGGCGGGTGATCCAATCACCGGTGTAAACCGGACGTAAAAATTGCCAGTCGGCGCCGCCGTTCAATCCGTAACTGTTGAAGGGCAGGGGCACCTGGAAGTGGGACTCCTGTCCGGCGCCGAAATAGCCGATGGGTGGGGCGATGTCCTTCCAGGTGGCCAGGGGCGGGCAGAGCAGGCGGCCGAACCGGCTGCGGGCGGCGTGGTCCGGGTCGGTATATAAAGGGTTGGGGTCTTCGGTGGCATTGGCCAGGTCGTAGGCCATTTCCTCACTTATGGGGAACTTGTTTCGCTCCGGTGGGGTCTCCTGGCCGATGAGGGCCAGGACCTCCGGCGTGATCAGCGTGTCTGGCAAAGGGTTCGCTCCTTCTGGGTGGGGATGGCCGCCGGATGATTCAGCCCGGATGATTCCGCCCGGTTGATTCAGTCCGGATGATTCAGCCCGGTTGATTCCCGATTTGGGCAAAAGGGTTGGAAATGACGGAGAATGGGCCGAAGAGTAGAATACCCGTGGCTGAAGGGGCGGTCAACTCAGGCCGTTCCCTGGCCCGGACGATCGTCGGCCCCGAAGTTTTCTACCCGGATTTTTCCTATGGGTAAGAGGAGGGTCACCAATGACCTTGAATGAATTTATAGAAGACGCATTCAATAAAGAGAAAGAATTTTTGTTGGAGGCGGTCGGTGACCTGACGCCCGCCGAGCTTGCCTGGCGCGCCGGTCCAGAGGCCAACCCCATCGGCTGGATCTTGTGGCACATGCTCCGGGTGGAGGACATGTGGTTTCAGTTCTTCATCCAGCGAAAGCCGGAGATCTGGGAGCGGGATGGCTGGAATGATAAATTCGGTCTGCCCGCCAGGGACAACGGGTTTGGCCATACCCTGGAGCAGGTGACGGATTTCCCGGCCCTGGACCGGGACGAGTTGGTGCGCTACGGAGACGCGGTGCGGGTTGAGACGTTGGAGTATCTTAAGGGTCTGGCGCCCGACGATTTTAACGTGGTGCCCCGGGAGCAAAGGCCCGAGATGTCGGTAGGGGCCATCTTTCGCCAGGTGGTCGGCGAGTTGTTCCAGCATCAGGGACACATCTCTTATTTGAAGGGCCTGCAGCGTCCCGGACCGTAGGGGCTGGGGGGATTGGGTCAAGAACTCATAAGGCCTTGATCATCCGGACCCCTGCCAAAGGGTTCAGGATAAACCCGGTGAGGATTTTAAATCAGCGTACGACACTTCCCCAGATGTCCCGACTCCGTCGAGGACTCGCGGCGAAGTCGGAGTTTCGCCCCGATCGCAATCGGGGCTGGCTCAACACGACAGTTTGTGGTGTCTCAACCTCTGGAAGATTGGCTAATGGCTGGTGGCGAAATATTTTACTAATATAAAATTCATTTAAATACGTGGGCAAAACGGCTTGAACTTTATTTAGGTACGCCTTAAGGTATTTGGGATGTATCTTTTTGGATGGCAGGAGGTTCCCGTGGTGGTGTGGTGTTGCCGGTTGTTCTCCAGCCGGATGCCCATCCGCCGCCCTCGCGGCGGCATCTAATCCGTTGACCCCGGCTCTTATGCCGGCCGCCGCGGTCCTGCGCTCCCTTGGGGGTGGCAAGCCTAGATTCATTCTGGGCATCTGCTTCGCCTCGGCTATAGGTCTTTGGATTGCTCGTGACATAGAATGGGGCACCCTGACCACCCAGCTCAACCACCTCTCCCTGGTATACACCCTGCTCTCATTATTCCTTTTTTCTTTGGCCATGGCCCTGCGGGTGTTTCGCTGGCAGGTCCTGTTCTTGGGCGAGAAAGTGCCCTTCCACCGGTTGCTGCTGATTCAAAACGCCGGCATCGGGTTGAACAGCCTGTCGCCGGTGCGTGTCTTCGGCGAAGCGGCCCAGTTCGTGTTGCTGACCCTTCGTTACAGCGTGAAACGGGAAGTGGCGGTCGCAACCCTGGGCATTCAACGAGTGCTGGATTTTGTCATCGGGGGCCTGCTCCTCGGCGTGGGCTTGGTGTTCGTTCCGGCTTTGCACGGGTTTACCTGGTATATCCTCGGGTTCATTGCCCTGGCAGTCCTCAGTTTGGCGGCCGTTCCCCTGGTTATCTGGTCGAAGGGAGTCCCCTGGCTGAACCGGCTGCCTTTGCTGGTCTCCACGGCGGGGTCCCTGCGCCGCCTGATGTGCGCCAAGACCAAACTGGCGTCTTCTCTCGGACTGACCCTGGGTTATTGGCTGTTGCTGGGGTGTTCTGCCTGGGTGCTGGCCTTTGGCATGGGCATAGAGATATCCGTATTGGTGGCGACGTTGCTGATAGTTGGGACCATGGGTTTCGTGGGGCTGATCCCCTCCCTTCCCGCGTCGGTCGGCACCTTCGAGTTCGCGATCTACCACCTGCTGAAAGTATTTGGGGTGGGCCCTGCCGAAGCCCTGGGTTTTGGACTGGTGGTGCATGCCATCATATTCATACCGCCGATAGTCATCGCCGTGATAGTCTTCGGCAGCTGGCCGTTTAAAATCCGCGCCACCTGACATCGCCTGAAGCCGCCCGCCCCGGCGAGTGGCAACGATTCCCTGATCCCGCTTTAGAATCCCCCATATCCGGATCGGGTCCCCAATCCCATGCGCACGGCCTTGCTTATATAATTAAGGCTGGCCGCCGCCGGCCGTTTGACAGGGCGGTCTTTGACCGGTGTTTTGATGGGAGGAGTGGGATGAGGCACAGGGCTCGGGCGGGCAAACCGATGGCCTTTGTCATTGTCCTTTTCATCCTAGCCTGCGCTGGCATCACCCCGACGCCGGCTGTCGTCCCGACGGTCACCCCGGCCGTGGCTACCGCTATACCTCCCAGAAAAACCCCAGCGCCCACACCGATTCCCATTCCGGCCGCAATACTCGTCCGGGTCCCCGACGGAAGACCAACGCCCGTAGTGGCGCGGTTGCCCAATGGTGTTGCCGGAGGTTCGTTGACCGTTGCCGCCTCGGCTGGGTTCCCACATAGAGGCGTGCACCAATCGGTCCAAGAATCGTTGATCTCGCTGGGTCCGGGTATCGCCTACAGCCGGCTATTGCGCCTCAAGACTGCGCCGGGCCTGGAGCAGCCAAACCTGATGGTGGAATGCGACCTGTGCGAGAGCTGGACGCTGACCGAGGGACTGGTTTACGAATTCAAACTTAGGCCCCAGGTGCATTGGCAGAACATACCGCCGGTAAACGGACGGCAACTGGTGGCCCAAGACCTAACTTTTAGCTACCGGAGGCTCGGCACTCCGGGATGGCCCAACGCGACGTTGCTCTCGCCATTCGCGATTATCGAGGCCACGGGCCCCGGTGAATTGCGGATGGGGTTGGCTCTGCCGGACCCCGACGCGCTGCTGTCACTGGCCGACGGCCATGCGAAGGTGGTCGCTTCCGAGGTGGTGGAAGAGTTCGGTGGATTGAAGGACGGCCCGGTGATCGGCACGGGACCTTGGATATGGGACGAGACCGGGGCAGACGACGAAACCAGGTTCCAGCGAAACAACGACTATTTTGAGGCGGGATTGCCCTTCCTGGACGAGCTTGTGATCAAAGTGGTGCGAGACCCACAGGGCGCCGGATTCCCCGGTGAAGGACGTTTGGCGGCCTTCCTAGCGGGGCAGGTCGATGTCGTCGACCTGCCGCCGAGGGCCTGGCAAAAACTGGAAGACAGCGGCGTAGGATTCGATTCGGCAATGTCCCTCAAAGGAGGCTCGGGGGTTATGCTGTGGTTCAACGCCCAAGACCCTTTCTTTTCCGATGCGAGCCTGCGGCGGGCGGTATTTCGTGCCATCGACCCGTGGGACTACGTTGATACTCTATGGTTGGGTCAGGGGTATGCCGGCGTGGGGTTGCCGGTTTCAGAGGCGGATGGGCTTTTGGGCAAAGACGAGGTCAGAGGAAGCTACTTCGCAGACCCCAGCATGGCCCGGGATTTGTTGGCGGATGGGTTATTGAACCGGCCTGAAAACGGCGGATCGGGGCAGATAGAACTGACCGTTTGGTCGGAGCCCCGAGGCCAAATCTACACGGACCTTGGGGCAAGGATCGCCCAGGACCTGGAGGCCGTGGGATTCAATGTCAATGTGCGGAGATTCAACCCGGACCAGTTCTTTCAGATGATGATGGGGCCGGAAAGGGATTATCAGGTCGTATTGGGCCTATTACCGCCCACGACCACGGCCAACAGTTTTTTGTTGGCCCTGTTGCACAGTGGAGGGCGGTGGAATATCGCCAACCATGACGACGCGGAATTAGACGCCCTGATCGGGGCCCAGGCGGTGGATCTTGACGCGGTTTCCCGCAAAGAGAGGCTGGAAGAGATACAGCGTCATATCTTGGACCGGGCCTACCTGTTCAGTCCCGTGACCGGGGCGACTCGCTGGGCTTTCCCGCCGGGACTGAAGGGCTTTCATCCCAATGCCGCTTTGTCGGAGTATATCCACTGGTCACGGGTTTGGTTCGAGCCGTAGACTGCCGGCCAGTATCTTGGGAAATGCCTGAGAATCCTAACCTGCCCGTTCCCGGTACTCCTGTATGGCTACCTCCAGCGCGGTCCAGGGCAGGAGGGCGCATTTGATGCGCACCGGGTAACTCCGCACCACCTGGAGGGCGTCCAGTTCTCCCAATGTTTCCAGGGACCCGGGAGGCATGTCCTTGCCTCCCATCATGGAACGAAAGGTGGCGGCCAAGCCGGTGATCTCTTCCAGGGTTTTCCCTTTCAACAGGTCGGACAACATGGATGTTGAAGCTTGGATTATGGAGCAACCATCGGAATCGGCGTTGATCTCCGACACCCGGCTCTGCTTGTCCAGCTTTAGTTGGAGGTCCACCCGGTCGCCGCAGAACGGGTTGAATTCGTGGGCTTCCAGGTCCGGTTCCGCCACGGGGCGGCGGTTGTGAGGCTTCCGGTAGTGCTCCAGGATCAGGTCTCCGTAGAGGCCTTCAAGCTGAACATCTGGGATCTGAGACATATCGGTATTGAAATTTCCTGAGGATTTGGCGGGGGGGTTAGGACAATGCTTGCCCCGGCGCCACCCGGTGGCTTAGATACGGTTTATGAACGTGAGATACCGGAAGCTAGCTTATCATAACCGGGATCGTGGAATGGTTGAACTGGGTGAGGAATAGTCGCCAGAAGGTTCGATCAGATCACTCGGTGGTCACTGGCTCGGAGGTTTTGTTCAGGGCGGCCAGCAGGGTGTGCCAAGCTAAGATGGCGCACTTGATCCGGGTGGGAAATTCTATGACCCCGGAGAGGGTCTCCAGGTCACCCAAGGTTTCGTAGTCCAGTTCGGCCCCCGGTTCGGTGAGCATGACGTGGAAGGCGTCGAACGTCTCCTGGGCCTGGGCGACCGACCGTCCCTTGATGCTCTGGGTCAGCATGGACGCCGAGGCTCGGGATATGGCGCATCCGGAGCCTTGGAACCCCACGTCGACGACGGTCCCGTTTTCCACCTTCAGATAGAGGGTGACCTTGTCGCCGCACAATGGGTTGAAGCCGTCGGCCGAGCAGTTGAAGTCTTCCAACTCACGGTAGTTGCGTGGTTTGCTGTTGTGCTCCAGCAGGATCTCCTGGTAAAGCTCCCCAAGGTTGGACATCAGGAAAAAACCTCAATCACCCGGTCGATTCCTTTGACCAAGGTGTCTACTTCTTCTTTGGTGTTGTAAAAGGCCAGGGAAGCCCGCGCCGTGGCCGTGATCCCAAGCCGGTCCATCAGCGGCTGGGTACAGTGGTGTCCGGTGCGAATGGCGATGCCTTGGGAGTCTAGAATCGTGCCTATATCGTGGGGATGGGCCTTATCCATCACGAATGACAGGATGGCGGCCTTTTTTTCGGCCGTTCCCACCAGCCGTAATCCTTCTATGGATGACAGGCATTCGGTGCCGTATTCCAGCAGTTCTTGCTCCCAGGCTAAGATACGGTCCAAGCCGATGCCGGACACGTAGTCGATGGCCGCCCCCAGGCCGATGGCCCCGGCTATGTTGGGGGTTCCAGCCTCAAACTTGTATGGCAGGTCATTATACAGGGTTTCCTGGAAGGTGACCGACTTGATCATCTCTCCGCCGCCCTGCCAGGGTGGCATGGATTCGAGCAGTTCCGCCCTGCCGTACAGGACCCCGATGCCGGTGGGCGCGTAGAGCTTATGTCCCGAGAAAACGTAAAAGTCGCACCCCAGGTCTTGGACATCCACCTGCATGTGGGGCACGGCCTGGGCGCCGTCAAGCAGTACGGGAACCCCGCGGCTGTGGGCTATCTCCACGATCTCTTTGGCTGGGTTTATCGTGCCCAAGGCGTTGGATACGTGCAACACCGACACCAGTTTGGTGCGGGGGCTGAGCAACTGCTCATAGTCGTCCATGAGCAGTTCGCCGGCGTCGTTGATGGGGATCACCTTCAACGTGGCGCCCCGCTCCTGGCAAAGCATCTGCCACGGGACGATGTTGGAATGGTGCTCCAGCGAGGAGATTATTATCTCGTCTCCCTGGCCCACGTTCTGCCGGCCAAAGGTCTGGGCCACCAGGTTGATCCCCTCGGTGGTGCCCCGGACGAAGATTATCTCTTTGTCATGTTCGGCGTTCAGCAAGCCCCGGACTTTAGCCCGGGCGCCCTCGTAGTCTTCGGTGGCCAGCTGGCTTAACGTGTGCACGCCCCGGTGGACGTTGGAGTTCTTGGTGGTGTAGTAGTTGACCAGGGAATCGATGACCACCTGAGGTTTCTGGCTGGTGGCGGCGTTGTCCAGGTACACCAGAGGGTGGCCGTTTACCATCTGGCGCAGCAGAGGGAAATCCTCCCGGATCTTGGCCACGTCTAATGGCATCGCGGCCGGAGTTTCAGATTGACCCGCCGGCGTACCAAGACCGGCCGGCTGGGGGCCGGTGTGATGGGTTGTCATTGGGCGCCCCTAATCCTCTTGCCTGATTTTGATCGTTGCTGCCGGGATCTCGTCCTGGAACAGCTGGTCCAGGTATTCTCGCAGGGGTTCCAGTTGGACGGCTTGGATTATCTCTCCGGCAAAGGCGTGGATCAAAAACTTGCTGGCGGTCTCGTGGTCAAGGCCACGGCTGCGCAGGTAAAACAGCGCCACGGGGTCGATGTTTCCCGCCGTGGCGCCGTGGCCGCATTGTACGTCGTCGGCGTATATCAGGAGGCTGGGCTTGCTGTCCACCTCGGCCGAATCAGACAATAACAGATTTTTATCGCTTTGATGAGCCGTCGCCTTTTGGGAGTCCTTCCTGACCAACACGGTCCCGCCGAACACCGCCCGGGAGTCGCCATCCAGGATCCCCTTGTAACGCAGGTTGCTGGTGGTGTGGGGGCTGGCATGGTCGATGTTGATCAAATTGTCCAGGTGCTGGCTGTCTTTGGTGAGGTAGAGGCCGTCCAGGTTGCAGGAACTGCCCGGCCCGTCCAGGGTCACCTGGATATCGATCCGGGCCAATGCCGATCCGATGGCGAAGGAGGACGATGAAAATGTGCTGTCCCGTTTTTGGGAAACCCTGATGTGGCCTACGTGGTATGCGTTGGGGCCTTGATTGACCAGATGGTGGTGTTCAACCCGCGCGCCCTCGTCTAGCACTATCTCGGTCACGACGTTGGTGAAGTGGGCGGAGCCAACGGAGTCGGGCATACTGACGAAGCTTTCGTTTATGGTGACCCTG
>JADFPM010000292.1 GCA_022562335.1 Chloroflexota bacterium | reverse complement strand
GTGCCAAACCGGGCGACCGCCGTGGTCCAGGTGCCCACCAGGGCTGGTACGCAAGCGGGCAGGTACCCGTCGCCGGGAATGAGGCCGATGCCGTTTTCCCGGCACCATTCTATGGTGAAGGCGTTGGGTGACCACCCCATGCCGCTGACGGCAAAGGTCTTGTTTTCCTTGGCCGAGTATATGAGGGTTGGGACCTCGCCGCCGATGCCGTTGCTCTGTGGCTCCAAAAGGTTTAGACAAAAAACCATCGCCGCGGCCGCGTCGATGGCGTTGCCGCCCTGCTCCATAATGCGGAATCCCGCTGCGGTGGCCAGATAGTGGCCCGACGTGACCACACCCCGAGTTCCCATGATCACGGGCCTGGTGGTGAATTCCGGCATTGGAGTCCCTCCTGTTCAGGTCTATTGATGGGAAAGCCGGTGGGACGCGACCATCCGGGCGGTCTCACCAGCCGGTCTGCAAATGCCGCATCCCATGTCTATATTCCTTGGCCGGTATTCTACTGGTTAAATTCAATCTTTGCACCCGGCGCCTTCGGGCGGTTGAGGGTTGACCATCAATGCCATTTCCAAGCCGGGGCCAGCGGTAGTACTCATTTTGGGCTACCCAATTTCTCACCCCATCAATCACTAGATAGGGTGATTACCCCCAACCGGTATGGGTACATACTCGTCCCATGTCATTGAGTAATGGAACAAAGAGGTGCGGGTTATCCCTTAACCCGGCTTTTGAAAGCGGCTCTTCCCCCATGCTTTCCCCGCTGATGGGAGAGACACACCGGGGGGAATACGATGGAATACCCAATGCGAATGAGGTGGCCCATGTCTGAACTATTACGGTCCAAAGTGGATCAAAATAGACGGGAGGCCGGCGGCGGCTCAGCCGGCGCCGCCAATCCGGATCTGGCGGAGGGCCTTACCCCGTATTTGGCGGACCTGGGCCTTAGCGACGCCCACCTGGCCAAGTTGATCTCTTTGTTGGAAGCCACCCAGGCCGAAGCGTCACCAGTGGTTTCACCGCAACGGGATGGACCTAAAACACGGCGGGTCCCAGAAGCGCCCATAT
Organism: Chloroflexota bacterium; assembly: GCA_022562335.1. Classification (GTDB taxonomy): domain Bacteria; phylum Chloroflexota; class Dehalococcoidia; order Lucifugimonadales; family UBA3495; genus Io17-Chloro-G2. Next base: position 2,017 of record JADFPM010000292.1, on the reverse strand, counting down.
TTGCGCCCAGCGCGGTGAAGACGGTCCGGCTTTTCGTGGCGGAAGAACAGCATATCTTGAAAGAAGCCTACAATTCGTTCTTCACTAATGATCCCAACATTGATATGCTGGGATCTACCCTGGACACCTCTACCGATTCTCTGGTAGCTGCGGTAGAGGAGTTTCAGCCAGAAGTGGTGCTGCTGGGCGTCAAGGGGTTGAGAGCCTCGGTGGTGGATACACTGAGGAGTATAAGAGATGCGTGCCCCACCACGGCGCCGGTCCTCCTCTTCGCCTTTTACGATGCGCAGGGGATCAAAGCGCTAAAGGAATTCACCAGGGACACTGCCGGAGGCCGGGGATTCCTCCTGAAGCATACCATCGATACCGTCGAGCAGCTTATTCAAGTGGTGTGCTCGGTGGCCCAGGGCCGGATCATCGTCGACCCCATGGTGATGGAAGAGCTGGTCAGAAGCGGCGATCCCGGCAGCGGGTACCTCAGGGAGCTTTCGCCCAAGGCCTTGGAGGTCTTGAGCTGGATGGCTAAGGGCTACCGCAACGACACCATTGCAGATGTCTTATCCAGGGACGTAAAGACCATTGAACGGCACATCAATAATATTTACAGCACCCTGTTGGATTCGGATGACGATTCCAGGCATCCCAGGGTCCGAGCCGCATTGATGTACCTCAAGGCCACTGGACTGCTCTCCACAGACCAATTGGTCGAAGAGTAGCAGGTGTGGTATCGAACGTAGCCCGGATGGCCGGGCTGTTGGGAAGGGTCGAAGGATGGCCGGGCAAATCAGCCCGGCCGATATCCTTTAGACAACCGGAGTTCCGGCGGCCGCCGGGATCGGGGGCTTGAAAGAGGATCAGGATTGCTGAAAACTCTTTTGATCGTAATAGCGGCAGGGGTGTTGGCCGCATCGGTGGGGGTCTACGCCACGTCGCTGAATACCAAAAGCGGCGTTTACGAAGGCCCCCGTATTTTCACCGTGAGCGGACCCAACCAACGGCCGGCCTCCATCCAGTGGACTTTGACCAATGGTCAAGTCACCGGCGCTCAAATCACCTGGACGCCTGAAGACAGGACCACCACCATAAGAATCAAGGTCGGCGGCAGCATCGGCTGGACCAGGGTGAGGGTAGATGCGCCGGGGACGGTCTCCAGGACCGATTATTTGACCATAAAACCGCCGGTGGACCCCTCTATGGTCTCTTCCGCAAAGATCGACATATCCGGGCAGTAGTCCGGGAACGGCACGGCGGCGATCGTTTCGGCGCAGCCGGGTAAACGAGGTCCTAGGAGGGCCTCTTTTTTCGTCCTCAGCTGGCCCGGTTTTTTCAATCGAGATTCCTTTGGTGATACTCGGCAGGTCCGGCGGGCCAACCGCGGGAACGCTATCCCCTCACCCCTTGCTCCACTCTGGAAGCGAAGCAGGAAATCTCCAACCCGCGTGGCTGAGGCGGCGGTTGTCACACCCGCGGACTTCCCCCAGCAGACCCCTTTACGTGCAACCAAGTCCGAAATCCTAAAGCTGCCCGACGTATCGTAGCGTACGCTGGCATTGGTGATGCACCCGATGCCGGTAGGTCATGCCCCGCCCAACCGGCGCCGGGCAGTGTGTTCGGAATCGCCCCGCAGCGCTTCATTCATCGGGTAGATCGGAGGGCGGCACAGGTGATCCCCGCCGATTTCGAGATTGGCACGGCCACCGCGCTGGTTTTTATCGCGGCGTCCCTACCGTCCTTGGACAAGCGGCGCTAAGGCCGGAGCGAGCAAGGTTGGTTTTGATATACCCGCCTAAAACCGGCAGGTCCGGGTCTTTTCAGGGCTCGAAAACAATAAAGGGCCCCTGGGGTTTCCAGGGGCCCTTGGATACTAGATGAGGCCTGTTGGGGATTTCTATGTCTAGGCGTCTAAAAAGGCCTCGGTGGGCAACGAGCCGGTGGCCCGCAGATAGATCAGGGTGGCGCGGACCCTGGGATGCAGGGAGTCCACCGGTTCAAGCTCATCCATCCTGGCGTTGTGCAG
>JADFPM010000036.1 GCA_022562335.1 Chloroflexota bacterium | reverse complement strand
CATTGATGACCCAAGGCATGAGGCGATCGCCCGCCATTACACCATATGGGCACTGGCGTGCGTTGGCGCCCTTGCGGAAGCACGCCGGCACACAGCGGTTCTGTTGGACCTGGCGGAGCGGCTGCGCGACCGCCAGTTGCTAACCACGGCATATTACGCTAACCAACGTATTTGCCGGCACGAGGGCGCCTGGGACTCCGCTCGAGATTACATAGATCGCGGCCTCGCCTCGATGCCCATGGAAAACCGCCTACTTGGCAGCCGTGCACTATTGGAGTACGAGGCAGGGGACTTCGACCAAGGCAGGATTTACTTGGACCGGTTCTTGGAGACGGTTCGCCTGAATTCCCCGGGACCGACGGTGCCATATGCATCCATGGCCTCCATCCTGTCTATCATCGCCCGCATCGCCGGTGTGACGGACTGGTTCGACATCGCGGAAGAAGGCGCCGCTGCTGTCCTTTCATCGCCGACTGCTGCTCCCAATATCGTCGAGGTCGCCAGGGCTGGACTGGCGTTCATTTCGGTACAGCGGGGTGATGCGGCCGCAGCCGAGGAGCAATACGGCCACCTAGAGTCTCGACGAGGCATCCTGTCTGCAGGCGCCGCCGCCGGCCGTTTGCTGGGGCTACTGTCCCAGACCATGGGCAACCCGGACCAGGCAGCGACCCACTTCGAGGACGCCCTGGCCTTGTGCCGCGAGGGAGGCTACGGGCCCGAACTGGCCTGGACCTGCTGCGACTACGCGGACATGCTGCTAGAGCGGGATGGCGACGGAGACCGAGCGAAAGCTAAATCCTTGCTGGACGAGTCCCTGGCCATCTCCACCGAGCTGGGTATGATGCCATTGATGGAGCGGGTCAACGAACGGTTGGAACGGGTTCAGGCCCTCCCGGAGGCAGTCCCAGCCTACCCTGACGGGCTCTCTCAACGAGAGGTCGAAGTGCTGCGGCTGATCGCCAGAGGCAAGACCAATCTGGAAATCTCCGAAGAACTGGTCATCGCCGAAGGCACAGCCCGCAGACACGTGGCCAACATCTACGAAAAGATCGGGGCCGGTAATCGGGCAGACGCTGCTACGTACGCAAACCAGCAGGGCCTAATGGACGATTCCAACTAGAGTATTCAAACTCCTGACGTCCAGGATGGGTTTAATGGACGTCGGTAAGGCAAGGTCGTCGCAACAAAGACGGCGATTCCGTGTTTCCGGTATAGATCCACCCTCCCCCGTCTCCCCGTCCAAATCAAGCGAAGTACTAAGGTTTTGGGGCCGCCAGCACGGCCCACTTTTTTTCATACACTGGGGCGTTTGGCGTCAGAGTGAATCGTAGGGATCGGGCTAGCCAGGTTTTTCCTCTCCCCGGATCCTGGGCAGGTAGTTGCCTCTATTGACGCCGAAGAGCTGGTGGCGGGACATGCTGTTTAACAGAAATGGATGGACGCCCATCTGGAAAAGTTTTTCCACGTCCCCCCTGGTGAGGGCGTCCATCTCCGGTGCGGTGATGGAATATTCGCCCAATGCCTTGGTGGGGTCGGCCAGCATCCGCTGACGGAAATCCGCATCGTTTTCCAGCGTGTAAAACATCTTGTTGATCGAGTAGATGCTCATGCCGGTCACTCCAACTGCCAGGCCGCGAACCCGCCGCCGCCTTCGGTTTCCAGATAGCTGGGTTTGGTGGCGCCCAAAGCGCCGGTCATGGTTATCCAGCAGAGCAATTCACCGCTGACGTTGCCGGCAGCCACCATCCGCTGCTCGGTGGCCCGGCGGGCCAAACTCCGGTAGTCTCCCTTGTGTAGCGAACCGGTCACCGCGTCCATCCATCCCTCATCGGTCCAGCCCATCTTGGGACCGCCCACCTCCAGGGAAAATGACCCGCTGGCCAATATTGCCACCCGCTTCTCAGGCTCCCCCGGCTGCCCGGGGTTCCATCCACGTATGAAATCCCCCAGGATGCGGCCCAGGGCAAGGCACCGCTGAGCGGCGGGCAAGGGAGGGGCCAGACCGTTGACGTACAGGGGCACCACGGGTATCTCCATGGATGGGGTCAAAAAGTGCAGCGGCACCAGGATCGAGTGGTCCAGCCTTAATTCCTGGGCCACCCCCAGGTCGAACTTGGATTTGAGGGCGTGGCGCAGAAAAGCTTGGGCCAAGACCGGATCGCTTTTTACAACGCGGTGAGGCATCTCACAATAGGTTTCGGCAGGGCCCTCCGCCTCTTCGATCGCGCCCAAGCAGAACTGGGGCAGGTTGTTGTAGAAGAAGTTGGTGAAGTGGTCGGCGGCAACCTCGATGATGATGTCCGGGGCGGCGGCTTCCAGACGTGCCCGCACGTCGTTGAACAGCGATTCCACCCGCAGTTTACCCGGCGCCTGGGCCACCTCGTGGGGCAACATTGGACCGTGGGGCGTTCCAAAGGCGGCGACCAGCTTGGCCATGGCTCCTCCAGATCAATGATACCGGTCATCTGGGGCCGGACTTCCGTGCCGGGTGATTTATTTGAAACCTACACGAGCGGCAGCCCGTTGTCCCGGCGTATATCGTTGATTATCTCCCGTACCCGGCTGGGGAAAGGCGCGTACTCCAGCTCGAACTCATCCATCAACCGGCTGTTGTCCACCAGGTAGTTGCCCGACCGTTCCAGCCCGCCCTCATCGTCGAACTCTATCTGGGCGCCGGGGAGAAACCCGCGCACCATATCGGCCAGGTCTCCCAGGCTGATGGGAGTGCCTCCGGAATTGTAGATAGAGTGGTGGGGAGAGTCGGAGAGGAGGACCCGGGCAAAGGCCTCGGAGATATCTTCCACGTGGATGGGGAGCCGCATCATGGATTTGTAAGGAAACCGTACGGGTTCTCCCGCCGCGGGCAGGGTGATGCACTGGACGTGGTCTGTGGAGCCCCGGACCTTGTCAGGACCGGTGACGTTGGCCGGGCGGATACCCGTGATGGACATGCCGTGGTTCTGGATGTATTGCTGGGCTTGGAACTCGTTGAAAGCTTTGCAGACCGCGTACTGGCTGGTGCCGTAGGCGGGATCGTCCTCGGTGGCCATCCGGCTGCCAAAATTGCTTTGCTGGCCGCTTACCGCTATGGAACTGGCGTAGACCACCCGGGGGACCCCGTACAGACGGGCGGCCTCGAAGCAGTTGTCCATGCCCAGGATGTTCAGGCGGATGGCGTGATGGGGGTTTTCTTCCCCTCCCCCCAACCGGTATGCCAGGTTGATCATCCGGCCGGGTTTGGCTTCGATGACGGCGCGCATGACGTCTTCAAACTGAGTCACGTCGCCGCGGATCACCTGGACCTCCTCCTCCCATCCGGCGAATGCTGCCGTTGACGGGTTGAGGTCCATGCAGACCACCTTCTCGCCCCGTTCCACCAGCCGGCGGATGAGCCTGGGACCGATGAACCCGGTTCCCCCTAGGACCAGCACGGTCATGTCGCCCGCCTCCCGGCCCCGTTATATAGCGGTGGTGCGATACCACTTGCCCTCGAAGAATCTTCCCAGGCGCACCTTTTTGAGGCCAAGGCGAGTATAGGCGGACCCCAGCCCGCCGGTCAAACCCGGCCGATCAACGTCCGGCGGATCTAATCGCGCTTCTCGTAAAGGCTGATGCGCACCGTAAGGCTGCCCAAGGAACTGGCAAAGCTGACCAGCATCTGGGATGATCCCACGGTGGTGAATTTGGTGCCCACCGGCTCGATGACCACCGGGGGGCTGATATTGCAATTGTAGCCTAATTCGGCCAGCTTGGTGGCGGCGTTTCCGGTGATGACGTTGGCTATCTCGCCGATGGCAGACAGACCCATTTCGTTGCTGATCTGGTCTGAGTCTTCCCCCAGCATCACGGTGATAATGGATTTGGCTGTCTCCTCGCTGAAGCCGTAAAGGACGTTGCCTTGCAGCCGGCCGCTCACGCCGATTATGGCCGTGATGTCATCGGTGGTGTATTGGTTCGATACCATCTGGGCCCCCGCCAACTCCAAAGGCTGGCCCAGTTCCTTCTCCCAAACCAACTTCGCGGGAGCGAGGAACGAGTTGATCCATTCTTCGTTCATAGAATATTCCTCTCAGAGTTTGTCCGCGGGTGCGGAGCTTCCAGCTTTGATTCCTCATCTCTACACCGGTTGTCGTGCCCGTTTTTATGGTCGTGCCCGTTTTTATGGTCGAAAGAACGTTTGGCCCGACCCGGTGGTTAAATATATTGTGTGGCGCCGAAACCCTATTGTTGAGGCGGGAACCACCCCCACCAGTCTTCGGTGCCGCAGGCCGTGCACGTCAGCCGAGCGGCTACCTGGCCGTGGGCGCTGCACGAATTGCAGGTGAAGGTCCCCTGGGCGTTGAAACCCACCGTGGCCTGCAAACCGGATACGATCTCGTCTACCTTGCGGGAGAGATCTTGAAGCTGGGCGGTCAACCCTTGCACCTGCTGTTGCAGTTGTGCCGAGTCGCCGCCGTCGCCAGGTGAGAAACCGGAAGGCGGCGCCCCCGGTGCTGCTGGGTTTGCCGGGAACGACTGGACGGCCTGATCTACGGTGGGCGGAGCTTCCGGAGCCGGCGGGGGCTCTGCCACGGCCGGTGTGGGCATTGACCCGCCCGCCAGCATGGCGTCTATCTCGTTTTGGGATAATATTTTGTCGCTATCTTGCATCATTCCTCAAGCAGGGGGAGATGAGCGTTTACCGTTTCCACCAGCCGGTGCTGGTGCCTGGGTTCCGCCAGGTTCATGTCATACGGTTTGGCCAGGGTCCCGCTTTCCGAGTTGAAGCAGACCCGGACCACGGGCCGGCCTATGTGGCCCAGATTCGCGTCGGAAATGATGCCCAATTCGCCGGTGTTGACTCTCACCGTGGTGCCCGTGGGATAAAGCGGCACCAGCCGGGTGACGATTCGCACCAGTTCCGGGTCGAATAACACCCCGCTATAAGCCAAGATGAACTCCACCGCCTCATGGGGCATGTACGGCTCCCGGCCGGGCCTTCGAGAGACCATCTCGTAGTAGGTATCGGCCACCGCGATGATGCGGGCAAAAGGGGCTATGTCTTCCCCTTCCAGCCGGGCCGGGTAGCCGCTCCCGTCCCAACGTTCGTGATGTTGCAGGACGGCTTCCAATGTTCCCGGAGTGAACCGGCCGTATTGCTTGAGGATCTCAGCGCCCCGCTCCGGATGGCGGGGAATCTCCTGGTTTATCTTCTCCGTTAGGATTTCGGCCTGGTCCATCATCCACGACTGCGCCAAACCGTAGCCAACGTTCATCATCAGGGCAGCCATCCCCAGCTCGGCAAGCTCTAAAATATCGTAGCCCACGCTTTTGCCGATACATATGCACAGTCCCGCCACCTTGGCCGGCTGAAGGAATTTGTAGTCCTCAAAAGATAGGCATCCCGTGACGCACGCTTCGCCCAGGGCCTCCGGAAAAAGTTCCCGTGCCATGGCGTTGATGGACCTCTCCACGTGGTTCAGTGGCTCGTCGCTCAAAGTACCGTTGGCCAAACCATCGGCGTCCAGCCTCCAGAGCGCCTGCGCGGCCAACGCTTCGACCTCAGGAGCGATCATGGGATGGACCAACACGTCGGCGGTACGGCTGTCCCGCACGAAAATCTCGCCGACCCGGTGTTTCGCCAGGGCGAGCAGAGAGTTTTTGGTCAACTCGGTGCCCGAGTCCAGCAAGACGTATCCGTTGCCGGAATACACCGGCCGGCCCAAGACCATTCCTGCCTGGAGATATCTAGAGGAGATTCGACGCACGGTCCGCTTCCACCCTAAACTTTGCTCAGCACTTTGCCCGGAGCATCGGTAGTTCCAACGGCTGATTGGGAAACCCCTCGGGGATGGATATCGGCTGCGCCATGCCCGGTCTTCTGGTAAAAGGATGTGTGGATCCTTTTCAGGCCCAGTTCCTGAAACCCCAACAGGGCCTCGGTCCCGCCCAAAAAAAGCACTCCTTCGTCTTTCAGGGCGCCGGTAAAACCGCTGTACAAAAAGTCCTTGGCCTTGCTGGTGAAATAGATCGTCACGTTCCGGCAAACGATCAAGTCAAAGCCAGACTCCGGCGGCCCGGTCAAAAGGTCATGGCGCCGGAACTCGACCCGTTGCCTGATGTGTTCCGCAACTCGATAACTGCCGCCGTCGGCCACCAGATGTTTGTCGGCGAATTCCCGGGGTACTCCCTTCACCTCCGCGGCCGAATAAGGTCCTCCAGCCTTAGCCTTAGCCAGGATTTTTTCATCCAGGTCGGTGGCCAAGATACGGTGCTGGCCGCCGGGGGAAAGCTTGCGCAATATCATAGCCAGGGAATACGGTTCCGCGCCTATGGAGCAACCGGCGCTCCAGATGTTGAGCCTCTGGCTTCGTTTGAGCATAAGGGGAATGACCTGGGTCTGTAACACTTCAAAGGCTTGGGTATCCCGGAAGAACTCGGACACGTTTATGGTCAAAAAGTCCTGCAAATCCTGTAGCAGCTCGGGGTTCTGGTCCAGACGTTTAGAATAAAGGGTGACATCTAGACCTTGCGTCCGGTCTATGAAGCCTTCCAGCCGCCGGCGCATTTGGCCCGATTTGTAATTATCCAAGTTGATACCGGTCAGGCTCAATATCTTGGATTTCAGGTAGCCATACTCTAAGTCGTTCACTTTCGCTCCTTATTCCAGACTCGGCAGGTTATAGGCACATGTCCACGATTTCTTTTGCCATACGGTGCAGCGGCACCAACTTATCCGCGTTTCCGGCATCGGCGATGCTTTTGGGCATTCCGTAGACGGCGCAGGTAGATTCATCTTCCACCTTCACTTGGCCGTTCACGGCTTTGATCATGGCGGCCCCCTTGGTGCCGTCGGACCCCATTCCGGTGAGGACGGCCGCCAGGGATGAACTGCCATACGCCCGGACCACCGATTCAATGGTCACGTCCACCGACGGGCGGACCCCGCAAACCGGCGGGTCCCGGTTCAGTTCTATGATCCCGTCCAGGTTGACGACCATGTGGTAATCGCCCGGCGCCAACAATGCCTGGCCGGGTTTTACCACGTCTCCCGGTTCCGCTTCTTTGACGTGCAATTGACTCAGTTGGTCCAACCGCTGGGCCAGGGATCTGGTGAATCCCGGCGGCATGTGCTGGACTATCAATATTCCCGTGGGCAGGTTGGGCGGAATGTCGGGCATCAACTCTGCCAGCGCCTTGGGGCCTCCGGTGGATGCGCCGATGACCAGGACGTTGACCATGTTTGGAATGGCTCCATCCGTTAGGGGAGGCCCCCGGCGGCGCAGCCTTTTTTTCTTGTTGCCGGCAACCAGCCGTTTGCCCGACACCGCGGCGGCCGTTTTTATTTTTTGGATCAGGTCCAGCGCGCTGGCGTCTACACCCGCCGGGTTGGCCACCGACGGTTTAAGGAAGAAGTCCACCGCCCCCAGTTCCAAAGCCGTGATGGTGGCGTGGGTCTGGGGACCGGTCAGGGCGCTGAGCATGATCACCGGTAAGGGATCGTCGGTCATGATGTGTTCCAGCGCGGTTAGCCCGTCCATCTCGGGCATGGTGATGTCCATGGTCACCACATCGGGCTTTAATTCCCTTATCTTCTCCAAAGCATCCGCCCCGTCCCGGGCGAACCCGGCCACGGCGATACTGGGATCGGTTCCCAGTTTTTTGGCGATGACCGACCTGGCGAACGCCGAATCGTCAACTATCAGTACTTTTATGGTGTCGCTCACCATTTATCCCCGAATTCCTTGAGGTTGGAAACCATTTCCGGTGGCGTTTTCAATCTCTAGGCCTTTATCTTGTGGATTGGCAGGACTTTGATGCTCATGTTCATGCTTCTGCCCAGCTCCGTGTCTACTTCGAAATAGATCGATGTCTTCCGGGCCAGGTTGGTGTCCTTTACCTTGGCGATATCGATCACGTTCATGGTCTTCATCTCAATGCCGTGGGTGAACCCTTCGGTGCCCAGCGTCATATGGGTTGCAAACAGGGCGTCCAACCGGTTGCGAATCTCGGGGTCGAAGGCCGACGTGTGCAGCGTGATCAAGATCGCGTTGCCCATCCGGCATAAGGCCTTGCATTCGATCAGGAAATTCAGGGTGGCCATAGACCCCGCTTGACCCACCAGATTGCTCAACGAATCTATGATGACCACGCTGATGTCCCAAGGCAGTCCTTCGATATGTTTTTTTAGTATGTCCAATGGGGACGCCGGGTCCCCGGGGCCGCCGCGCAAATCTTCCAGCGGCTGAATGGTGAACTGACCCTCTGAGATAAAGGACTTCACGTCCAATCCCAGTGTTTTCATGCGGCTGGTCAGGTCGTCGGGCGCCAGGCCGCTGGTGTAGAAAACCACGCCCTGGTCGGCCAGCATGGCCCCGTAGGCGATGTGCTCGCATAAGACGCTTTTACCCGCGCCCGACGGTCCTTCGATCAGTGTCAACGACCCAAGGGGTATCCCCCCCAACAAAGCCCGGTCGATCTCATCGCTGCCGGTGGAGATGGGAGCCCGCAGGGCCGAGGCCCTCTGCGGCGTGCTCACCGCTGTTTGGCCGGCCGCCGGGCCTTTGATGATGCCCTTTTTGGATCCGCTATCCTCGGCGAATTCTGGAACGGAGATACGGATGCGGTCTTCCAATTCTCCGGGCGCCCACGGCTTGGTGATATAGTCCAGGGCCCCGGCCTTCATGGCACGATTTTCGTCCTGGGCGCTGGTGAGGGCGGTTATCATGATCACCGAGATGCTTTTGGTTTCCCGGTTGCCTTTAAGTTCTTGCAGAACGTCGATGCCGCTTTTACCCGGCATCATCACGTCCAGCAATATCAGCCCTGGCATCTCCGCGCCCGCGATTTCCAGGGTCCGTTCCCCATCTGCCGCTTCCAGGATGTCGTGGCCCTGACCGCCTAAAATCAGCCTGATGACTTTCCGGACTTCTGATTCATCATCGGCGATGAGAATTTTCACGATTGAACCCTTTTTGTCCCCTGAACACCTGGCCGCAGTTCCTAGATGGATCAAGGATTGCGGAGCTCTGACGGCTCGTTCGATTTGGTTTCCACCGCACCTTCCCCGGTTCTTTCAGCCTTACGGGTGCTTTCAGCCTTACGCCATTATTTTGTTGATGGCTGCCAAAACCCGGTCCTGATCAAAGGGTTTGATCACAAAATCCCGGGCTCCCGCTTTGAGGGCCTCCATCACCATCGACTGTTGCCCCATGGCGGTAACCATGGCGATCCTGGCGTCGGGGTCGAATTCCCGAATCTCTTTCAGCGCGGTTATCCCGTCCATGTCGGGCATGGTGATGTCCAACAGCACCATGTCCGGCCGGTTATTCTTATACGCTTCAACGGCCTGAGAGCCGGTGGCCGCTTCCGTGACCTCATGTCCGAGCTGGATAAGTAGCTTCTTGCACCGCATCCGCATAAAAGCGGCGTCATCCACGACCATTATTTTTGCCATACCAATTCCTCCTAGAGCTCTATATCTTCTTGGCCGGCGCTGCTTACCGTCGCTGCGCCGGTGGTGATACACAAACGAAAAGTGCGTCCCCGGTTGCCACCTATGCTTGAAGCGGTGATCGAAACCCCTTGGGCAGCCAAAACGGCGGCCACCGCTTCCACGTTGTCTTCGCCTATCTTGAATACATCTCCCAGTCCCCGCGCGGGCGACATTTGGGCGCCGCCGGCTATCTTTACCCGGATCCTGGATAATATGGCGCCCATATGCTTCATCTTCTCAATCAATAAAGGCACTGCCACATCGGCGTATTTGGAGCTGCCTTCCCCTGCTTTGCCGTGGCTGTTGGGCAGCACGATGTGGGCCATTCCTCCGACCCTTGCCACCGGGTCGTACGCCGCAAGGCCTACACATGACCCTAACCCCAGACACGCCAAGGTCCGAACTCCCTTATGGGCCACCGTCACCTCACCCAGTCCCACGACCACGACTTGTTCTTCCGTTGCGGTGACTGTGTTCATTCGGTCCTCAGGTGTTCGAGTAGCAGGTTGAGCAGTTCAGGACTGGGCATCACCAACAGGGTCCCGTCTATCAACCGGTCCGCGGTGCCAAACTTGGTCTCGATGACCAAAGCGTCATTGGAGCCTTCCAGGACATTAGCCAGGGCTACGTCCAAGATCGATCCCGCCATGTCCATCATCACCGCCGGAGGCGATGGCGTCAGATGCAACCCGGCGGCATCGGCCAGGGCGTTTAGGAAAAACGAACCCATGATGTTTCCCATTTCCCCCATGACCGATTCTTCCATCTCGTCCAACTGTTGGGTCGTCCCCGGAGGCTCGCCCATCAACATATCGATGAGTTCCATCGCGGTTTTAGGCGGAAACATCAAAAACATATGGCCGGTCCCTGAACCGGAGACCGCTAGGTAAACTCCCACGTTGATGGTTTCCCGGCCGCCCACTATTTCCGCCAGGTCTTGCACCGGCACTCGGCGGGGATTCAAAGAATGGACTTGGATATCCTGCCCAAGCATCTGTGATAAACCGGTGATGGCGTTGACGCTTCCCAGGCTCACCAATCCACCGCATGCGATCAATTGTTCGTCCAGCAACACTTGTTGTTCTGCCATCTATCCTCCAGTCCGGCCTAGGTAGCCTCCACCAACACTTTTTCGTTGTCGCGGGCCCCTTCGGCGGCTAATCTGTTGCGTTGTTCGTCTACGGCTTTCAGGGAATATTGGATCAAAGTGGGAACGTCCAGAATCAACACCACCTGGCCGTCTCCCAGGACGCTCACACCCGCTATTCCCTTTATCTCGCCCATGGATTTGGCCATGGATTTGACCATGATCTCCTGAAGTTCGATTAGGGAATCAACCACCAGGCCGGCCATCCAGTCCCCGATTTTGACCACCACTGCATAGGCATAGGTGCCAGTGATGGCTCCCACACCCCCTTTGCGGCACACCGTGCCTCCCCGGATCAGGGGGACCACATTCCCCCTCAGCCTGGTGACTTCCACCCCTTCCAGAGTAACGATGTCGTCTTCCTCAAGTTTCAGCGCTTCCAGGACGTAAATCATCGGAACGGCGTACACGGTGTTATCCAGCGATACCAAGAGGGTGTTTAGGGTAGCCAAGGTCAGCGGCAATTTCAGCGTGAACTTGGTCCCTTTCCCCAATTTGGTTTCCGCGGTGACAATCCCGTTGATCGCCTCGATGTTGGCCTTGACCACGTCCATTCCCACGCCGCGCCCGGAGACCTCTGTAGTCTCCTTGGCCGTGGATGCGCCGGGGAGGAAGACCAGGTCCACGGCTTCGGCATCGGTGAGCCGGGCGATCGCCTCGGCAGATAGGATCCCCTTCTCCAGCGCCATCTTGCGCATCCTGTTTGGGTCGATCCCGCCTCCGTCGTCTTCTACGGTGACCACGATGTTGCCTTGCTCTTGGAAGGCCGACAGGCGTATGGTTCCATCGGCCGGCTTACCCGCCGACTTCCGGACCTCCTGACTTTCTATGCCGTGGTCCACCGCGTTTCTCAACAGGTGGACCAGAGGATCGCGGATGCGCTCTATCACCGTGCGGTCTATTTCCGTTTCCTGGCCGTCCATGACGAAGTCGATGTTCTTGTTGAATTTTTGGGCCAGGTCGCGGACCATTCTTGGGAACCCGTTGAACACTGTCCCTATGGGCAGCATTCGGACCTCCATGATTCCCTGTTGCAGGTCGTCCACCACCTTGACCACGTGGGCCGATGTTTCACCCAGAGACCGCACCAGTTCGTCGTCTTTATAGCGGGCAACCAATTGCCTGCCGATCTGCAAAATCCGGTTACGGTCGATAGATAGCTCTCCTATGTTGTTCATCAAGGCGTCCAACCGCTCTACGTCGACCCTGACGGTGTAGGACTGTTGGCTCTTTTCCCGGACTGGGTCGGCTCCGGATGGAGCTGCTTTGGCCGGCACGGATCCCTGGTCCTCCGCCGAATAAGGGCCGATCTCGATCTCAGTCAGATCGCTGAGTTCTTGCAATGCCTGTTTCAAGGCGCCTTCGCTCTGCTCGCTGGTGACCAACACCCGCATCTCGTAGCCGACCTGCCCGCTTTCTACTTCTTCCTGGGAAGGCACGGAGCAAATGACCTCGCCCATCAGAGATAACTCGTGCAAAACCTGGAAGCAACGAACGCTGGCCCATGAGCTGTCCCGGCTGATGACGATCTTCACCTCTTGGGCGTGTTGACCGCCGTTCAACGCCGCTTCCATCCTGGATGATTGTTCGTCGTCCAGGCTGAAATTCACTTCTGCTTTAGGGGCCGTATGCCCCTGGGCGTGGCTGGTGGCGTCACCCGCGGCCCGCTCCAGCGCGGCGACCACAGCTATCGTGTCAATGTTGCTGTCGCTTCCGTTGGCCAGGTCTTCTTTCATGACCTTGAGAACGTCTAGGCTGCCGAGCAGAGCGTCGATCACGCCCGTGCTGACCTCCACCGAACCGTCCCTCAGATGGTCGAGAAGGTTTTCCATGGCGTGGCCCAGATGGGTCATGGCGTCATAGCCCAACATCGCCGACGATCCCTTCAACGTATGGGCCGCCCGGAATATATTTTGTAATAGGCTAGAGGGGTCTTCTTCCCTTTCCAACTGGACGATTTCCTCGTCCATGAGCTGGAGTTGCTCCTCCGCTTCCTGTAGGAAGACCTCTATATCCTCTGGTGTTATGTCTGAAGCTAAGTCCACTGATCACCCTGCCCGCTCCCGAATTTTGTCTGCTGTGGTGACGGCCGGCCGCCCCGCCCCCGGCGCTATGGCTAAGAGAGGTCGGTCCGATCCATGGACGACAAGGCTTGCTGCAGGTCCAACAGGATGATCAGCCTTGTTTCCAGTTTGGCAATGCCCAGCAGATATTCGGAATCAGCGGTGGTGATCACCGATGAAGGCGGTTCGACGGCATCCGCGCCTATTCTCAAGACCTCGGTCACGGCGTCGACGACCACGCCGATGTCCTGCCCGCCGATGTCCACCACGACTATGCGGGTGTCTTTAGTGGCGTCAGCTTCGGGGAACCCAAACCGCTTACGCAGGTCCACCACCGGGATCACCCGGCCGCGTAGATTTATCACCCCTTCTACGTAGTCCGGGGCTCTGGGCACTCGGGTTATTTCCTGCATGCGGATGATCTCCCGCACAGAGCTTATATCTACGCCATAGGCCTCATCGGCCAGGTCGAAGACCACCAATTGCTTTTCTGCTTCCAAGGTTTCCAGTGTCATTGCCTCTTACCTCATTGGGGATGGGAATCTTTTATGCGGTGGGACCGGCTTCCTCAGGCGGCTGCCCTGGCCTCCCAGGCTCGGGCCTCTGCTGCCGTTTGGGTTCGTTCCTCCGCCGAACTCGTCTTCAGGTCCACGATCGAGTCGTGGAGGAGCTTTTTGACCAGGGACCGGGTCAGCGCATCTACCTGCTGCTGCTGCTGGGGTGCGAGGCCGGGCATCTTTTTTAGCGACCGTTCCAGTTCCTGGCGGCGGATGGCCTCCGCCCGTTGCCCGATCTCTTTGATCCGGGGAGCAACCTTCAAGGAGCCGAGCCAGCCGGCGAACCGGATCAACTCCTCCTCAACGATTTTCCCAGCCTGACTGGCGGCCCTTTCCCTTCCGTATGCCCCGACATGGGCCGCTCCGGGAAGCTGGTCGATGTCCAGCAAGAGCACACCGTCCAGGGCTGCGGCTGCGGGGTCTATATCCCGGGGTACCGCCAGGTCAATAAGCAACAGGTTGCAACCCGGCCTTCTGTTAAGCCCCTTGAGCACTGCCGCCAGCATATCCTTGGTTATGATTAGCCCGGGCGAGCCGGTGGCGGAGATCACCAGGCTGGCGTCCGCCAAGGCCTGCGGCAGGCGGTCGAGGCCAATGGCCCTCCCGCCCAGTAAGCGTGCCAGCGCCCGGCCCCGGGCCGGCGTTCGATTGGCGATCACCAAATCCCGGACACCGGCGGCAGCCAGGCTCTTGGCAGCGTTGGCCGCCACTGCTCCCGCGCCGATGACCAATGCGTGTTGGTCCTTCAGGCTGCCCAGGGTCCGCTGGGCCAGCCTCACGGCGGTGTGTCCCACCGTGTCGCCGCTCCGTCCCAGCGCCGTCTCTTCCTGAATCCGCCGGCCGGCTGTCAGGGCACCGTGAAACAGCCGGGTTAGCACCGGTGGCAGGGCTGATGGGCCCTTCCTGGTGGCGGTGGTCAGGGCGTTCCTCACCTGCCCCAGGATTTGCCGGTCTCCCATGACCATGGATCCCAGCCCGCCTGCCACCTTGAACAGGTGCCGGGCGGCGTCCACGTCTGCAAGTTGATACAGGTGTGGCTCCAGCGCCTCCCGGGCCAGCCCGTGATACCCGGCCAGGAAGGCGTGGAC
>JADFPM010000291.1 GCA_022562335.1 Chloroflexota bacterium | reverse complement strand
GGCGCCGCGCCGGATCACGGATGGGCGTTCAAGCCGCCGTCCACGTATACCGGCTGCCCCGTGGTGTAGTCGCAGGCTTCCGAGCAAAGGTATACCAGCAGCGGGCCGATGTCCCGTGGGTGCCCCAATCGGCGCAGCGGGGTGTAGCGGACCAGGAGCTCTTGCCGCTGCACCTCCAACGGCAGGTCTTGGGAGGAGAACCAACCGGTGCCCAGGGCGTTGACCCGGACGTTGAACCGGCCCCATTCCACGGCCAGCGACCTGGTCAGAGATAAAAGCGAGGCCTGGCTGGCGGAAAACGCCGCTCCGTTGACCATGCCCCTCTCGGCCAGTTCCGACACCACGTTGACTATCCTGCCATAACCCTGTTGGGTCATCCGGCGTCCGGCTTCCTGGCACAGGAGAAAGGTGGTTTTAACGTTGCGGGAATGGACCTCATCCCACTCTTCGAGAGTGATCTCGGTGAACGGCTTGGCAAACATGCCGCGGGCGTCGTTGACCAGGATGTCCAGCCGGTCATGAACCCGGCCGAATATCTCCATGGCGTTGCTCAGGGCCTGGGGAGTGGGAGAATCCATCACGGCTCCGGCCTGGTTTCCGGTCCCCGATAGGCTGTCCAGCACGGCGTCCAACAAAGGCTGGGTACGGGCGATGGTGAACACCGAAGCGCCCGCTTCCGCCAGGGCTTGGGCCAAGAATGGGGCCTGGTCTCCGCCGGAAGTGGCCAGGATGGCGGCCCGGCCGGCCAGGCTGAATTCGGGAAGCACGGGCATGGATCAAGCCTCCAGCGGCACCACCGGCGCGTGACCGGTTGGGGCGATGCCCGCGGCCAGACCGCCGCCGTCGGCAATGAACATCTCTCCGGACATATAATCCGAGGCTTCGGACGACAGAAAGACCGCCAGCGGACCCAGGTCTTCCGGTTTGCCCAGTTTGCCGATGGGCAGCAGGTCTCCCGACTGGGGGACGGCGTCTCCCATGGACTCGGTGGCGTTGACGGTGGGTATGAAGCCGGGGACTATGGTGTTGGCGGTGATGCCGTGGCGGGCCAGGCTGAATGACAAGACCCGGGTCAATTGGATCATGCCCCCTTTGCTGCAGCAGTACATGTAGATATCGCGGCCTCCCCGCAGGCCGAATCCCGAGGCCACGTTGATGATCTTGCCGCTGCCCCGGTCCGCCATCGGTTTGGACGCGGAGCGGGCGCAGAAAAAGGCCCCGGTGAGATTTACGTCCATCTCGAAATGCCATTCCCGGTCGGTGATCTCCCAGATGGGTTTGCGCACGTTCTCCCGCACCGCCCCGGCATTGTTGATCAGCACGTCGATGTGGCCGAAATGGTCAATGGTGGTGGCTATCAACCGGTCCACCTGGGTTGAGTCGGTGACGTCGGTGGAGACGGCCAGCGAGTCCCTGCCCAGGGCCTTCACCTCGGCCGCTGCGTCATCGATGGGCCCTTGGCGGCGTCCGGCGATGGACAGATGGGCCCCGGCCCTGGCCAGCGCCCGGACCATGGCCAGTCCCAGACCGCTGCCGCCGCCGGTTATCACCACCACCTTGTCATCCAAGCTAAGACTTTCCAGCATTTGGCTCCGCCGTTATTAGCTATCAGCTATTGGATTCAGTCGGTTCGCAGGGTCACGTCGCCGGCCGTCATGGTAAGCAACCGGCCATCTTCCAGACGCAACTGCAGGTTGCCCAGAGGGTCTATCCCCTCGGCGAGACCGGAGTAGATGTCGTTCCGCCAGGTCACCTGCACCCTTTGGCCCAGGGTCTCCAGCATGGCCCGCCAGGGCTCCAACGGTGTTTGCCCCTGGCAGAGTTTCAAATATAGGGAGTCCAGGTCTTGAAGCAGTTGCCGGAGGATTTCTTCCCGCATCAGGGGGTTGCCCGCTGCCGCTTCCAAGCTGGTGGCGATGCCCGCGGTCTCTTCGCTTTGCGAGGGGTCCAAGGCAACGTTCAGGCCGATGCCCAGCACAGCATAGCATACGGCCTCGCCCACCATTACGCTCTCCACCAGATTTCCGGACACCTTCTTGCCGTCCAGCATCACGTCGTTGGGCCACTTGATCTTGGGGGACAATCCGGTGGTCTTGCGGATGGTTTGCACCGTGGCTACCCCGGCCAGGAGGCTCAAAAAAGGCAGGGCATCCAGGGACGGCCGGAATACCACCGACATATAGATGTTTCCGCCGGGCGACACCCAGTTGCGGCCGAAACGGCCCCTGCCCGCGGTCTGGGTTTCGGCCACCACCACCGTGCCATCGGCCGCGCCTTCCCGCGCCAGGCGGGCGGCCTCGTCCATGGTGGATGAGACCTCCTGAAAGAACACCAGGCGTTTGCCCACCGTCCGGGTGAACAGTCCCCGCCTGATTGCCGCCGATACCAGATCGCTGGGCATTGAGCTCCTATTGGATCGATCGAGGGGATCAGATCGAAGTTGTCTTGGCCAGGTTCCAAGGGGCAAGACTGGGCGATACTATCCAGCGCCGCATGGAGTGTCAAGCGGTCTCAGGGTTCAGGGCCGCCGGGTTAGATGGTGGTCTTGGCCGGGCGGCCTTGGAGCGCCGTGGGAACGCACCAAGGCGGTTCGGGTGTTGATACCCTGTGCCATTCAATCAGCCCAACGCTAGCCTTGATAGAGTGAGTCTTGAGTGGGATCCGGCCGGTTGGCTGCCTTCCGGCATGGGGCCCAACCCAACCGCCATGGGCGCGCGGCCGTGATGGCCGGGGATGTGAGGAAGGATTAGAGGTGTGGAAATGAAAAAGACCAACGGTACGGAACAACAGCAAAGGGATTCGGCGGCTGATACAGGGACATTTGACTGGGAGACGCTGCCTGACCTGGCGAAGGACCGCTGGGAAGAGGCGGTGGCATATGACATGACGGTGGAGACCCAGCTGGCTAATGCCCAATCCAACCGGAGTCAGGCGGAGGTGGAGCGTCAGAGGGTCGCGGGGGAGATTCTGGAGGCCACCAGGGAAGTCTGCCATGAGATCGCCTCCGATGCCCGGAAAGCCCTGGATTTAGCCAAACACATGGAGATTGACGCCACCCGGAAACACCTGGAAGCCGAGGCGGCGCTGAAGAATGCGGAAAGCACGTTGAAAGAAGCCGATGCCAACGCCGAAATGATTGTGGGCCAC
>JADFPM010000290.1 GCA_022562335.1 Chloroflexota bacterium | reverse complement strand
GACGCGGTGGTGGTTGGCCTGGGGGATTGAGGCTCTTGCACGTCGTGGAGTATCCACGACTCCGTAGAACTGGAGCGCCGGGGAGTCCCCACGGTCACTGTATGCACCGACCGGTTCGTCAAGCTGGGCGAGGTGGAACGCCGCGCCTTGGGCATGCCGGAATTGCCCATGGCCATCGCCAAACATCCCCTGGGCGGGATCAAAAAGGATGCCGTGGTGGCCAAGGCCGACGCCTTGCTGGAGCAGGTGATCGCGGGTCTGACCAATAAGCGGGTGTAATCGGCTCAAGCAACCTCCGCTCATGGTGAGCCTGTCGAACCACGATGGTGGAGTTAGCAGGTACACCGGCCATTTGCGACAGCCTCTTTTAAGCAACGGTCCTTCGACAAGCTCAGGATGAGCGGGTTTTGGACCATACTTCCCATTACCACAGCCGGATGTCTCACCCCACCGATTTCACGCCGGCTAATTCACCATGGAGGCATGCCGTGACCCAATTGGTCTCCCAGCAAATGGAGGTCTCCGGCGACCTGGAAGCGGTCCAGCGGCTGTATCTGGAGCGGGGTTGGTCCGACGGACTGCCCATAATCCCTCCAACCCCGGAGCGGGTGGCCGCCATGTTGGAAGGCGCCGGGTTGCCGCCGGACCGGGTCCTGGGGGAGATACCTCCCAACTGGGGCGCGGCGACGGTGGAAAAGCTGGCCATCAACGCGGTCATGGCGGGTTGCCTGCCCGAATACATGCCCGTTCTGACGGCGGCGGTGGAGGCCATCTGCGACCCCGCCTTCAACCTGTACGCCATCCAAGCCACCACTCACCCGTGCGCTCCATTGATGATCATCAACGGCCCCATCCGGGAAACCTTGGATTTGAACGGTTCTTCCGGCGCATTTGGACCGTGCTGGCGGGCCAACGCCACCATCGGCCGGGCGATGCGTTTGGTGCTGTTGAACGTGGGCGGAGCGCATCCGGGGGTCGGCGACATGTCCACCCAGGGGGCCCCTTCCAAATTCAGCTACTGCGTGGCCGAGAACCAGGAGGAGAACCCCTGGCAGCCGCTGCACGTCGAAAGGGGTTTCCGGCCCGAACAGAGCACCGTCACCGTGGTGGCGGGCGAACCTCCCCACAACATCAACGACCATTCGGGACGCACCGCCGATGACATACTTACCATCGTGGCGGGGGCCATGGCGGTGACCGGGGCCAACAATGCCTACACCGGGGGCGAAACCGTCCTGGCCTTGGGGCCGGAACACGCCGCAACCATCGCCAACGACGGGTTCAGCAAGGCGGACACCGTGGAATGGTTGCGGCAGCGCGCCCTGATCCCCTTGGAACGCTACACCAACGATACGTTGCTGGAGCGGTACCGGGAGATTCCCGACGGACCGATCCCCATGGTGCGCGACCCTGAAGACTTGTTGGTCATCGTCCTGGGCGGCCCTGGAAAACACTCCTCCTGGATACCCACATTCGGCGGCACCACCCGCTCGGTCACCCGGGAGATCGTTCCGGGGATTTGATCTTGGAAGCCGCCGGTCCGGGAAGACAAAAACCTCCAGTCCGTTTAATATTGCCAGATAGTCCTGGTTTCAAATTGGGAGGAAATATTGGGTCTGCAATTTGGCGTGTTTGACCACATCGAACCGGTGCCGGGCATGGCACTGGAGGAGATCTACGAGAAACGCTTGGTCCAGATCGAGAAGCTGGACCAGGCGGGTTTTTATGCATACCACCTGGCCGAGCACCACACGCCCGCGGTCCACAGCCTGGCGCCTTCGCAAAACGTTTTCCTGGCGGCCGTCTCCCAGCGCACCAAGCAGCTTCACTTCGGCCCTTTCGTCTACGTTCTTCCCCTGCACCATCCCATCCGGCTGATCGAGGAGATCAGCATGCTGGACAACCTCAGCGGCGGGCGAATGGAGGTCGGCGTGGGCCGGGGAGGCGTTTTGGAGGCCTACTTCTGGGGTCAGGATTCCGACGTGGAGGTCAACTACGCCCGGTTCCTGGAGACCCTGGCGATAATCAGGCACGGCCTCAGCCACGAAGAACTGGACTACCACGGCGAATTCTACGACTTCGACACTTTGCCCATGCGGCTGCGCCCGAAGCAGACGCCGTATCCTCCCCTGTGGTACATGCGCAACATCGAGACCGCCGCCTTACAGGGTATGAACTGCATCCTGGACGTGCCTATGTGGGAACTAGGCGGCTACGTCAAACGGTACCGCGAGATCTGGGAGGAGACCCACGGGCTGCCCTTGCTGACCCTCCAGGGCGCCGAGCCGAAGATCGGGCTGTCATTGCACATGCTCCTGGCGGACACCGATGAAGAGGCGGTGGCCCAGGCCAAGCCGGCCTGGGAGGCATACCGCTGGAACCTGGGAACGCCCCGCCGGTTGGAAGCGGAACAGAGGGGTCTGACCCAATTCATCGGTGAGAACGCCGGCCTGCGCCCCAGCACCGCGCCGTCACGGGAGATCGGGTCCCGCGAGGGACAGGCCCTGACGGGCTCAGCCCCGCCGCAAGGCCAGGCTAGACGGAACCCCGGCGGCCTCAGCACCACCTCTCTGGCCGGTTCGCCCGAATCCATGCGGGAATTCCTGGACGAGTACATCGAGTCGGGGGCGAATTACTTCGTCTGTTCCTTCCAATGGGGCGACCTGTCCCACGAGCAGGCCATGCGCACCATAGAACTGTTCACCACCGAGGTCATGCCCCACTACGTGGACCGGACGGCGCCGGCCAACGGGCATTAGGGAAGGAAACATATTTCGCCGCATTTGGACTAGCAGCCCACTTTGATCTGGTCCGTCTTGCTGGCGACAATCACCGGTCTATCATCGTATATTTCGACGACGCCCGTGGCACAAAGCGTCTTGCCCGTATAGAGAGCGCCGAAGTTTGGGGGGAAGTTCTTGTTATTCCTTCGCCAAATGACGACTGAAAATGCATCTGGGAATTTGACGATGTCAGCCCCGGCTCCTCTCCGCACCACCCCCGTGTCAAATAATAGGAGGGTAGGTTTGTCCGGGCGGTTCTCGAGGGAAAAATAATCGATCACCTCGCCGCAAACCGTCACTTCTTCGCCTATGTGGCTTGCCGCCTCAGTGGTAGCAACGTAGTGAGCGTCACATGGGTCAGGCACAACAGCTGCGGGTT
>JADFPM010000035.1 GCA_022562335.1 Chloroflexota bacterium | reverse complement strand
GTCGATTACTACGAAACCGATGTCCAACCCGGAGAGATCCTCACCAGCGTCACCATTCCGCAACAGCCGCCGGGTTCCGGTTCCGCGTATCTGAAATTCCTGCCCCGCACCGCCGACGACTACGCCACCGTCTCCGTGGCCGCCATAGTCACCCCGGGAGACGGCAATACCTGCAGCGACGTTAAGATCGTTTTGGGGGCGGTGGGCATGACCCCGGTGCACGCCACCCAGGCCGAGTCCTTGCTGCGCGGCCGGCCCTTGACTCCAGAGAACATCGCGGCCTGCGCTTCGGCGGTCAAAGAAGCGGTGGACCCGCTGGACGATTTCCGGGGTTCAGCCGATTACAAACGGGATATGGCCGAGGTTTTCACCCGCCGGGCCATAGAACAAGCTATTCAACAGACATTGGGAAACGGACCGGCGGCATGAGAAAAGCGGCCGTAAACCTGGGCATGGGGCCGCCGTTATGAGGCTGGAAAACAGTTGCCTGATACCCGTCGGCCGTTCCACCGCTTGGGACCTGTTGATGGATATTCCCCGGGCGGCCGCATGCGTTCCCGGTCTTGTGGATATCGTTCCCGATGGTGAGAACCGGTATCGCGCCACGTTGGAGTCCCGGGTGGGGCCCATGAAGTTCACCTTCTCGGGCACTGTTCTGGTGCTGGAGAACGATGAGTCCAAGGGAGAGGCGCGGTTTCAAGTGGAGGCGTCCGACCGCCGGGTCGGGGGCTCCATCAAGGCTGATTTGACCATGAAACTCATAGACCAGGCCCCAGGGCAGACCGAGCTTTCCATAGTCACCGAAACCGCCTTTATGGGCAAACTGGGTGAGCTGGGCCAACCCCTGATGCACCGCAAAGCCAAAAGCACCATGGAAGGGTTCGCCCGCAACCTGGTGGAATTGCTTCAACAGTCCTCCGGCTAGTATCAGCGATAGGCCGCGCCGAGCCGAATGCGTTGGCGTTGGCTAAGGCCGAATCTCCACCGGTCACTCCCTCTCGCCCTGCCAATTAGTCCACATTCCCCCCAACCCCAGTTACCTATTGCCATTTTCACCGGTGGACTCCATGCCCCGGCGGAATTCAGCCCTCGAATCAACCCCAGATATCACCTTCTGACTCTCCCGCCCCGCGAAAATCCCCGGCCGCCGGTGTGCTAACACCTTGGACCGCCGGGAAGATCCCTGTTTAAAAATGGGGCTAACTCCCTGTGGGATTTGCTAGCCCTACACCAAAGATAGGTGGCCGTCCCGTGGGATAACCCCAAGGCCAAACCTAAACTTACTAGACCGTGTGGTGGGGGTGGCGAAACCTGGCACGGGTGGTGGCCGATTTCGGCAGCCATCAATACCGGTGCGTTTGCCGGTCACCAAGAGGCACACAGTAAACAGGGGCACACAGGGGCACACAGATAATTCGTATCGAGAGGGGATAGGACTATGAACAAAGGAATGGTTGACTTTTGGGTCAGGTTGAAGGCCTGGCTCCCGGACCAACGGGGCATCACCGGACTGGAAACGGCCATCGTGCTGATCGCCTTCGTGGTGGTTTCATCGGTGTTCGCATTCGCAGTGCTGTCCACCGGCTTGTTCACCAGCGACAAGGCCAAGGAGACCATCTCGGCCGGACTGGCCGAGACACGGGGCACGCTGGAACAGAAGGGCTCGATAATCTTGAAATCCAGCACCATCGGCACGTCGGGCGTGATCACGTCGATCCAGTTTCAGGTTTCCAACGCCGCCGCCGGCGAGCCCATCGACCTGACGCCGGGCAACACCATCATCCGGTACAGCGACAAGAACCAGGTCACGAACTTGACCTCCACCACCGAGTTCACCGCGACCAACATCGCCGCCTTCGGGGACCAAGACAGCCTTTTGGAGCGGGGCGAGATCTTTGAGATCAAGCTGCTGGCCTTGGACGGCGCCACCCTGGCCACGGACCTGGGGCCCAATACCACGTTCACCATAGAGGTGGTGCCACCCCGGGGCGCGGTGCTGTTCATAGAAAGGACAACGCCCGTGTCGTTCAACACCGTCGACGTTCTAGATTGACGCAGCTCTCTGGATAGCAAGTCAGGCATCAGCGGCGTGGCTGCGCCGCTGGGCCACCCATCGATAGGAGAACTGTGGCGCGGTTTGCCCAAGCTAACGGCCGGCCAAGCAGCAGCGCACCTGGCCTAAGGCAGCCCCGGCGGCGGAAACACCCTGTGAGGTGCCCGCCGCCGGGGGCCGCTTGACCATCATGACCGCAACTACAGGGAAGCTGCAATGGCCGATGCCGATAGCAGGTTAGACACCGTAGAGGATGAGCTCAAGGTTCTAAAGGGGGAGGTGAGGCGAACCCTGGTGGACCTTCGAGCTCTTTTGATGCGCGCCGATTCGCCGATTAACGAGGCGTCCATTGGACGCCGGGACGCATTGCCGGACCGGGACCCGGAGGACGGGCCAAAGGCGGCCAGGACCGAAATGTCACAAGTGATTCAGCAAGAAACGGCAACGGCCCCAGCCGCGGCGCCACCTGAACCGGCTGCGGCGCCACCTGCACCGGCTGCGGCGCCGGCGCAACCGCCGGCTGCCGGACCGGGGCAACCACCCGCAGGGGGGCCTGGACAACCACCGGGAGGAGGTTTCACTCCTGGGGCTGGGCCTCAGCAAGGCAGCGTCCATTCCGCCGCCGCGGCGCCGCCAATGGCCGCCCCCAACGCGGACCAAGAGCGGGCAATGGCCGAGCAACAACGGAGGATGGCGGACCAGGAAAGAAGGATAGCCGAGCAAAATAGCCAGATGGCCGAGCTCAGCCGGCTGGTTCAAGAAGGAGCCCAGGCGGCCCAGCAGCCGGCGGGCACCGACCCGGCGCAGCAGCGCAAGCAGGACGAACAGCAACGCCAGATCGCCGACCAGAGCCGTCAGATGGCCGAAATGAGCCGGAGGATGGACGATGAATCCCGAAACGCGCGGGGTTCGCGGGATTCAGACGGCCGGCAAGAACAGAGGCTTGAGGAGCAGGCGCGGTCGATTTCCGACCAGAACCGGCGGATGGCCGCCATAGACCGAAAACTGGACGAACAAGCCAAGCCGGCTGAATCCGGCGAGAACGGGAATGACGATGAAAGGGACCACAGGGAAGCGGAACAAAACAGGCAGATCGCAGATCTGAAGCGCAGGATCGAGGAAGAAGGCCGGTCCACCAGGGACGCGGTGGCCGAGGCCCAAAAAACCAGCCAGCCGCCCCGGCAGGTTAAGCCCGAAGAACCGGAATACCAGATGGACTCTGACGGGATTGGACTGGACTTCGAGGACGAAATAGATAAGCCGTTTGTCCAAGACCAGGACGATGGGTCCGATCAATACCAGGAGAAGATCGAGGAACCACACCGGCCCGCGGGCAGGCGTGAGCAAAGTGTGAACCGGCAACGGGATCTACGGGCGGGAGGAGGCCGTGGTGTTGAGGGTCCCGGTGACGAGGTCAGAAGGTCATCGCGGCCCAAGCCGGATGGCTCAAAGGAACCCAGGCCGGTAAAAACCGGGAGAAACGATACAGTGCGTAACCGCCGTTGGGATGCAGGTCATGATGACGGGGAGGACCGGTACCGCAACGGTAGCGGCAGCCACGTCTACGATGAATACCAACAATTATTTGAGGATGCCGGTGATGCCGAGGGTTTGTCGGATAACCCGGTAAACTCCGCCCCTCTTGACGTAAATCTTCTGGCGAGCTTGGTGAGGTGGGCAACCCTGGCCAAAGGGAGGGTTGGGGAGGCTCGGCTAAAAGGTATTTTGGATCTCTATCTAGGCTCGGGCCGGAGTTCACCCCAGTTGCGAGAACTGCTGATCACCGTCTCGAATATGGTGGACGCGGTCTCTCCGGAGACGCCCCAGGCCGCCCAGGAATGCATGGATCTGCTATCCCATCTCCACGGCATTTTGACCGGGGGGCTGCAAATAGCCCAGGTGCCTCAGATCAGCTTGTCTGAGTAGCACCCCCTAAAGTCCAACTAAAACTACTTCAACCACATAAACAGGTACTGCAATGTCACAAGCGATAACCACCTCCCTCCTGATCATCGCCAGCATTGTTGCCGCTCTGGCTTTGATCAACTCCGTCATCCCGGCGATGGGTAAAAGCGCCAGCGCCCTGGCGGCGGCCAACTCGGCCACGGCCGACCGTATCCGGACGGATATTGAGATCATCCATGCCACCGGGGACGATGGCAACGACGTCATCACCGTCTGGGTGAAAAATGTCGGAACCAAAAAGATCGTCCCCATCACCTCCAGCGACATCATCCTGACCACGCCCACCACGGTGGCTTCTCTCCCCTATGTCAGCGGTTGCTCTTCCGAATGTTGGGACTACGCCCTGGAAGGGGGTGCATCGGATTGGAGCCGGGCCGTGACCGTTAAATTCACCTTGAAGACGTCGGTCACCACCGGGGTTTACACGGTAAAAATCAGCTCCCCCAATGCTGCCAGCGCCACCGAAGATTTCAGCGTCTAGCCTATTTTGCCAAATTTGGATAAAGAGCCGGGTGGCAAATGAGCATCATAGCGCCGGGAATAATGGTCATCACCGTATTCTTGCTGGCTTCGGCCTTGATGTTTGGCACGTTTCTCACGGCGTCAGCGACTCAAGGAGATTCCCTGAAGGACCTCGCCACGGTCAACGCAGCCCAAGCGGGAGACCAGTTGAGCATCACCAGCGCCGTGGTGGATGTGCCGGACAGCGGCGACCTGACGGTGACGGTGGTCAACACGGGCTCCCGGTCAACGCCGGATTTCAGCCGCATGGACGTGATCTTGGAATACACCGACACTTCCAACAACGCGGTGGTCACGTACATCGAATATTCAACGTCGGCTCCCGGGAACAATGAATGGACCATACCGGAATCGGGCATCACTCCCGATTCCTTTAATCCCAAGATGTGGGACCCCGATGAGGTCATCACCATCGATATCTTGGTTTCTCCCGCGGTGAAATCAAATACGGCCGCCCTGGTGGCGGTGGTGACGCCGTGGGGGATCAGCGATACCTCGGCGGTGGCCAATCCCTAGGATCCTCAGTCTGATGGTCGCGGTGTGGAGGGGAGTCAAAAACAACGGAGGACACGAATATGACCACATCGCCGCAAGGCTCCTCTATCATTTCCACCGGCAGCAACGAGATCGACAAGAAGATGGGCGGCGGTATCCCGGTGGGGTCGTTGGTCCTGCTGGAAGGTCAATCGGACGCGGGCAAAAGCGTTTTATGTCAGCATTTTTCCCATGGGGCCCTCTCTGCCAAGATGTCCGCGGTTTATTACACCACCGAGAACACGGTGAAAAGCCTGGTATCTCAGATGAGTTCGCTGAACCTGGATATCACCGACTATTTCCTGTGTGACCGGCTGAGGATCTATCCTCTGGACATCGCCTCGTCCGACCAGGCTGACACCGGGAGGGCTTTTCAGCTTCTTATCGACCACCTGGACAGCCTGCCCACCCGGTTCAGTTTGGCGGTGATCGATTCCCTCACTGGCTTGGTCGCCAATAGTGATGACCACGCGATCATAGAATTTTTTGCTGCATGCAAACGTCTGTGTGATGACGGGCGAACCGTGTTGGCAGTGGTCCATTCCTATGCCTTCGATGACCGCATGCTCATACGGGTGAGGTCTTTGTGCGACGCCCACCTGGTGATGAAGATGGAGCAGGTGGGAGAACGGCTGGTCAAGATATTGGAGGTTGCCAAGGTTCGCAACGCCGATCAGAGCACCGGAAACATAATCAGTTTTGACGTGGAACCGGGAATGGGCATGAAGATCATCCCCATATCCAAGGCCAAGGCATAGATACATGACAACCAAACCGGTTCGTGCGAAAAAGGACGCCGGCCACAGCCATCGCGATGGATTAGCCAGTTGCCCGATGTTCAGGATGTTGCCGGAGCCCCTCCAAGAAGAATCCCGGAACAAAGAATTCCTGATGGATTACATCCACACCCTGGCGATGGAAGAGATAGGTGTGCCGGCGTACGTCCCCGAGCTGGAACGCAGTATGGGCGACATGAAGGCCCCCAACCTGATCTATCCCATCGGCAAGGGGCTGTACATACACGTGTACAGTGACCCCACCGACGTCCGTAACTTCTACGTGCCCATCGAGCCGGGTATGGATCAAGACATCACCGAATTGATGGAGGAATTGGAAGACCGGCTGATCGATTACGTGGCCGATTTGGAGGACATGACCGGAGACCAGGCCAGGAAATCGGCCGTGTTGCGCCGAATCTTGAAGCAGGCTTGCGTGGTGGTGAAACCCGGGGAAGTGCGAAAAGCGCGGGCTAAAGCCAAGAAGAAGGGCTCGGCCAGGCTTCCGGTCACCAAGACGGAAATGGCTGCCTTGAGTTACAAGATGGAAAGGGACAAGCAGGGCATGGGAGTGCTGGAACCCTTGCTCCTTGACCCCAATATCGAGGATATAAGTTGCAGCGGCATCGGGACGGTTTTCATAGAGCACAAGATATTCAACAGCATGAAGAGCACCGTGAGTTTCGAAACCATCGAACAACTGGACTCTTTCGTGATCCAGTTGTCCGAGAAGATCGGCCGCCCCGTGACCTACCGGGAGCCCATCGTCGACGCCGTGCTGTTGGATGGTTCCCGGATCAACATGGTGTATGGGGAAGACGTCTCCAAACGGGGAAGCAACTTCAGCATCCGGAAATTCTCCGCCGAGCCCCTGAGCATGATCCAGCTGGTGGAGTTTGGCGGTCTCACTTACGAGATGGCCGCTTACCTCTCCTTGGCCATGGGCCACGGGATGAATGTTTTCATCGCCGGCGAGACCGCTTCGGGGAAGACCACCCTGTTGAACGCGGTGACGGTGTTCCTGCATCCCAGCGCCAAGATCGTAAGCATCGAGGACACCCCGGAATTACAGGTGCCCCATCCCAACTGGATCCGTGAAGTGGTCAGAGGGTCGTCCGGTGATGACGGCGGTTCCTCGGTGGACATGTTCGCCCTGCTGCGGGCTGCATTGCGCCAAAGGCCCAACGAAATCATAATCGGTGAGATTCGAGGCGCGGAAGGCGCCATAGCCTTCCAGGCGATGCAGACCGGCCACGCTTGCATGGCCACCTTCCACGCCTCCTCCGTGGAAAAGCTGATCCAGCGGCTGACGGGCAGTCCCATCAATATCCCCAAGACCTACATAGACAACCTGAACCTGGTGGTGATCCAAAGCGCCGTCCGGCTGCCCAACGGTAAAGACGGCCGGCGGATCCTCAGCATCAGCGAGATCGTCGGTTACGATCCCTCGTCGGATTCTTTCTCCTACATAGAAGTATTTCGTTGGAACTCATCCAACGATACCTTTGAGTTCACCGGGCATATGAACAGCTACCTGCTTGAGGAGGTGATCGCGCCAAAGCGCGGTTTGCCGCCCCACAGAAAGCGGGAGATCTACGCCGAATTGACGAAACGGGCCAACATACTGCGCAAGCTCAAAGACCAAGGGGTTACAGGATTTTATGATCTTTATCAAGTCATCTCGCAAGCGTATCGAGAAGGTGTCCTCGGATGACTCGGTTCTCAGCTTCGATCTTTTATCCAACCTGACCTACATGGCAGCCCTGGCCACCGGCGGTACCTCCCGGGACCTGATCTTCGAAAAGACCATCGAGCAGGGTTTTAAGACCGGCCTCTATTTTCGCCAAGTCTATATGCTGTCCAAGCGGATGGGCATCGAATACGTCCGCGCCTTCCGCATGGTAGCCCAGAAGGTGGGGGCCCAGTCGGTCAAAAACCTGCTGCTTCGCTTTGGCGGGGCAATACTGGCCGGGGTTTCAGAGTCGTCCTTCCTGGCGGAGGAAGCCCGGGTAGAGCGGGAACAGTACGTCAACAGCTACTACCGCAATCTGGAAACATTGACCAAATGGGGCGACGCCTACGCCGCCCTGCTGGTGTCGGTATCACTGGTGGTGGTGGTGGCGATGATTTCCAGCATGATCAGCACGTTGGGCGGTGGCTTCGTGGCTATGCTGACCTTTTCCATGGTTGCCGTCAGCTCATTTGGCACTTACATCATCTACCGGACGGCGCCCATTGAGGTGAAGACCTACAAATACAAAAAAGGGCCTCCGCTGCGCCGGTGGGCACTGCGCCTATTCTGGGTCATGGTTCCCGCCGGCGTTGTGCTGGGGGCCGTTGCCAGCCTCCAATACGGGCAGTCTTTATTTTTCCTGATCCTGGGCGCCTCCATGTTCCCATCGGGTTTTTTGGCGATGCGGGAAAATGGCCGAATCGACAAGATAGATGAAGAAATAGCGGTTTTCATCAGGTCCTTGGGCAAGGTGACTTCAACCCTGGGCACCACGGTGGGGCGGGCGTTGAGCAAGATCGACCGCCGGTCCTTGAGCACCCTCGAACCGTACATAAAAAGGCTGGATATCCGGCTGGACAAAGGGTTGTCCCCCGAACGGTGTTGGAACGCCTTCCGAGACGAGCTGGGAAGTGAGCTGGCCAACCGCTCGACCAGGATATTCATCGATGCCACCAATTTAGGCGGGCCGCCGGAGAAGGTTGGCGAGATCGCCGGGGCCTACGCCATGGACGCTGCCTTGATGCGGGCCAGGCGCGCCACGGCGGCCATGCCCTTCGCCTTTCTAACCATCCCGCTTCACTTCGCCATGACCGGCCTGATGGTTTTCGTATTGGAGATCATGATCGCGTTCAATACAAGAATAACCACGGCGTTGGCCCAGATGGATTCGATCTCCGGCGGCACGGGCATCAACGCGGTGGCTTCATTGCCCTTTTTCCAGGAGCACGATATGGGCATGCTTACGCTGATGACAACCATCGCCCTGGTGGCCATGACCATTTCCAATGCCCTGGCCCCAAAATTCGCCATGGGCGGGCATTCCCTGAACACCGCCTTTTTTGGCGGCATCACCTGCATGATGACCGGATTTAACCTTTACGTCATACCCAGGGTCGCAGGGGGGCTATTGGTGCAATCGCCGAATTGATTAGGTGCGGAGGGCATGGGCAGCAGGCAACCTCAGGCAGAAGTGAATGGGGTACGCGAGGGGTCTCGGTCCATAAAGATAAACGTGCTGAAAAGGGGCTAGGTGGGATCAAACGATTATTTGCGGCCTGACGGCCCGATCTGTAGGAAGCAAACGCCATCTGAGGCCGGGGAGAAAATGGAATGGGATTACTAGGGAAGCTGAAGGGCAAACGGGACGACGACGACGATCTGGATGGACTCGATGAGGAGTCTTTCGACGACGACGACGGCCCTTCCACCGGCCTATTGGGCCGGATGCGTCAAAAGCTGAGGCGTTCCAGCGATGATGACGACGATGATGACGACGACCCGGACGGCCCGTTGGATGAAGACGGCGGCGGCTCTTCCGGGATCTTTGGGCGTATTCGCCGCAAGTTAAAGCGGGGCGACGATGATGAAGACGAAGACGATGATGGGCTGGACCTGGCGACGGCCGCTCCAGCCGGCGGCGGCGATGTTGCGGCGGTCCCGGTCACCGTGACGCCGGCACCCTCCGATGCTCCGGTTGCCACCGTCGATGGCGAGAACCAGGTAGCCGAAGCCAAGGGGGGAGCCCCAACGGCGGTATATATCGTGGATGGTCCCGAAGGTGGCGGTGCGGCGCCGGAGGCAAACGGCACAACTGATGGGCAGGACGCACCGGATCAGGCCGCCGCTGGGAAAGGTGATACCGGAGGCAGCTCAGGTGGTGATACCGGAGGCGGCTCAGGTGGCGGTGGTGGATCGGGATTGGACCTGTCGGACATATTCGAAGTCGAAGAGGAGGTCGACGAGGCGTTCCAGGACCTGGTGGCTTCGGTGGGCGAGGTTTCGGCCTCGGAATTAGCCACCCAACTGCGGGACCTGATGTCTAGCTTGGAAAAGGGACGTTAGGCCCGGGCGCCGTGCTCCGGGCGCCTTGGCGTCTGGCCCCTTAACCTTGACACTGGGAAGCTGACGTAAATATACTTGATGCTGACGTTTCAAGGTGGACCTGACGCGAAGTTCGTAATCACTTCGTTGATGTCCGTCGATTTAGCTTGATTTGCGGGAGAGGGCTTGTGTGTGGGATTGTCGCTTATGTGGGTCATGAAGACGCTTGGCCCATCATTTTTGAAGGTCTTCAAAGGTTGGAGTACCGCGGTTACGACAGCGCCGGTATCGCGGTCATAGACCCCAACGGTGAGCTGCAGTTCCGCAAAACCGTTGGCAAGGTTAACGGCCTGGGTTCTGCCAACGGGTCAAATCCGCTCCACGGCTGGGCCGGTTTGGGACACACCCGTTGGGCCACCCACGGCAAGCCATCCCACGCCAACGCCCATCCCCATACCGACTGCCAAAATCAGGTGGCCGTGGTCCACAACGGGATCGTAGAGAACTACCTGGAGCTGAAGCGGCAATTGCAGGCCGAAGGGCACCGGTTTGCCTCGGAGACCGATACAGAAGTCATCACCCATCTGGTGGAAGAAGGCCTTGACCAAGGATTAAGCTTTGAAGACGCTTTCCTCCGCATGGGTCACGCCATCAAAGGGTCCCAGGCCATCACCGCCATTATGCAGGGCCAAGAAGGCAAGATTTGCGCCATGCGCCTGGGTTACGCCGGCGGTATCGTGGTGGCTCACACCGATGGCCAGGGAATCGTTGGCAGCGATCTGCCCGCCGTCCTCCCGATCCTGAGGCGAGACCGCAATGGCGGCAGGGTCGGGTTCCTGGAATCAGGCGAAATGGCCGTGGTCACCCGGGAGGGCGTGGATTACTGTGATATGGACGGCAAACGGTTGAATAAGGGCCTGAGGACCGTGTCGCCCGAAGAGATAGTGATCGACAAGGGTGGCCGCCGGCACTTCATGCTCAAAGAGATCATGGAGCAACCCCAGGCGGTGGCCAGCGCGTTGCGGGAACGGGTCGATTTTGATGCCGGCCGGGTCGAGCTTCCCGGCTTCCCCCTTTCTTCGGAGGAGGTGATAAACCTTCAGCGGGTGGTGCTGATAGGTTGTGGCACCAGCCTAAATGCCGCCATGATAGGCCGTCATCTGATCGAAACCTTGGGAGGGCTGCCGGCCGAAGCAGAGGCCGCATCTGAATATCGTTACCGGGACCCTTATATCGATGACCGAACCTTGGTCGTTTCCATCGGCCAATCCGGCGAGACGGCCGACACGGTGGGCGCGATGCAGATGGTGCGGGAGAAAGGCGCCCGGTTGATCACAATTTGCAATGCCGAAGACAGCCAGGCGTCGAGGGTGGCGGAATATACTCTTCAGATGCGATCCGGCATTGAGATCGGGGTTGCCAGCACCAAGACCTTTATTGCTTCATTGACCATTTTGAACCTGCTGGCCACCTATATAGGCCAGGTCAGAGGATACCTTAGCGCGGAAGATTGCCGCCGGCTGGTGGATGACCTGGCGAATGCTCCCCGTCTGGTGGGTGAATTGTTGTCTCATGACGCCGCCTATCAAAGACTCGCTCGCCAGTACTCCAAGTTCAATCACTTCCTCTTCTTGGGCCGAGGGATCAATACTCCGGTTGCCATGGAAGGGGCCCTCAAATTGAAAGAGATCAGCTATATCCACGCCGAGGGCTATCCGGCCGGCGAGATGAAGCACGGCCCCATCGCCCTGATCGACACGGAAATGGCTACCGTGGCCATCGCCCCAAAAAACGGCCTTTACGACAAGGTCTTGAACAACATCAAAGAGGTCAAAGCCCGAAACGGGACGGTGTTGGCGGTGATCACCGAAGGGGACGAAGACCTGGCTTCTGAAGCGGACCATACTATATCCATTCCCCAAGCTCCCGACCAATTGATTCCTATGCTGGCCACCGTTCCCCTCCAGTTGTTGGCCTATCACATCGCCGTCCTGCGCGGCTGCGACGTCGACCAGCCTCGGAACCTGGCCAAGACGGTCACGGTAGAGTAGACCTGCCGAATCGCCACTTCTGGTCCGGCCCCCCTTTTCTGCCGGTCCAACGGCCCCACGCCCCCCTCCATCCACCAATTCGGTTTGCTACCCAAACTCTGCTTCCAGCCTGAACCGTGGTCGCGCCACATACGGTTTGGGTGTTTACCCTCAAAAATTCTGCTGGTGTGCATCCCACTTTCTACAAGTTGACTGTCTATGGGCATCAATGAGCAGCCTGTAGATTCTATCTAGTGTTCCGAACAGCCCCGGTGGGACGGCAGATCCGGGTTGATCCGCGGGTTTGAGTCCTAATTTGTGAGTACCGGGCGAGAGTGTGTGGTTGGGTGTGGTTTTTGGATCTTTGGCGGCGCGTCGAGCGGGCCATTGGTTCATCAGCCGCTCGCGGGGCGGAGCGACAAAATAGTTCGGTTCACCGAGGTAGAAGGAAATGTTTATACCGGCGTACCACGGATACAAAGGACAAAAGGGATTCACTCTAATCGAGTTGCTGGCGGTGATGGCCATCATTGCCATCCTTGCCGGATTGGTGGCAGGCGCCATCGTCGGACTGGGTTCGCAGGGTCAATCGGCCCGGCTGGCCGGGGACCGCGACTCGTTGAACAAAGCGGCCAACCGGTTCTTTCTAGAGGCCTTCCCCGAGGTTTACCCGGTGGTCAGTCTGGATGACACCGATGATTCTCTCAAGCCGGACACCGACCTGGGCGTGCGGCTCATTGACTTCAAGGCAACGCTTCCCCAAGACCCGACCAAGAGATTCGTGCCGGATTTCCTTAACAATATCCCGGACTCTTCGGCCTTGGTTGAGTGGCGCATAGACACCAATTCGGGTGAGGTGTTCTTCGTCAACGCCGGGGCGCTTTTGATCAAACCCTCCAACAACGTGTTGGATATCGAGGCGGCCACCCGGGAGCCGTCTTCGGCTTCGGACCACACCCTCACGTTGAGCATGGCCAAGAACGAATCCGCCCTCAAGACCCTAAAGGTCAAGGTCCCCGCCGGTTACTCGATGGCAGGCCGGTATACTAAGACGGGCACCCTGTTGGGGACGCTTAGCGTCACCGTGGCCAGCGATAACGATGTAGTCCCCGGAAACACCATCGTTTTGGGCGGCGTGCTGCTTTCCACAGAAGATGCCAACGAGTTTGAACTGATCGTCGACTATAACGACAACATTACCTCGTCGGGGGGGACGGCCGTGGAGTACAAGACCGCCGGCGACGCGGTCCGGGTCCACACGATCTCGTTGGTTGCGCCCTCCGGCGGCAGCGGCGGCGAACTCACCCTGGTGATGGACCGGGGGGATGACGGCGAGGCGAACACGGCTTCGGAAACCTGGAAACTGACCATCTTTGGCGAGGCCGTGATGGAATTGTCCTCCTTGGTGAACGACACTGAGGGCATCTCGGAGACCGCCCGCACCCTGGACAAGAACGATGGATTCGCCGTGATCGGCGCCTCCAGTTCAGCGTCAACCGGAACAACCATAACTACGGCCCGCATCATCACCACCCCGTCCACCGACAAGGTCTACCGGTGGTTGGCCGAGGAGCATACCGCCATAGCCCCGGTGGTGGGTGATACCGAGTTCTTCAGCGATGTGCCGGGCAGCCTGGGAATACTGATCAAGGGAGGATCGACCGCCACAGCGACGCCAGCGCCTACAGCGACGTCAAACACCCAGCCGTTGGCCTTCAATCAATCCCTTTCGATGACTTTATCAGCCACCCTCAGCATCATACTCACGGGATTTGATGACGATGGTAACGACTTGACTTTCGTAAATTTGTCGGACCCGAGCTTGGGAAGTCTAGGGCCTTTGACCGGAGTCGACTTAGACACCGTGTTGTATACCAATACCGCTACCGGAGTGGATACCTTCACCTTTAGCGTGAATGACGGCACCATCGACAGCAATGCGGGAACGATAACCATCACGATTACTGAGTAGCAATGGTTTAGCGCAAGGTCAACTCCAAAGGTTGACCGCGCCCCAGGCGGAATAGCCACATACCGCCGAATCGTTCAAGGGCCCGGAAGTAGGAACTCCGGGCCCTTGGTTGTTGGGTTAACTGAACCCAACAACTTATTTTTGCTTTCAAATTGATTGGACCTGGGGGACGAGAGATCTCCCCCACCGGCAACGCCGGCGTTGGCTACTTCTTTTTTCACCCCAAAATGCACCATCTTCTCTTTGCCATAAAATAAAAGCTTCATCATTTTCAACGTGTCCAATACCATAACACATAATAGTTACTTGTCCTGGTATAGAAATACATTTACGAAGATATACATATCCTTCAGCGTTAGGAGGAAGTTTTGCTTGGTGTTCTCTATCTTTTATCTGATAACGCAATTGAGTAATGCGAAGATCGTTATCTTTAATGTAATCTTTAAGACGAAGCCAAGCATTAGGTTTGCCCTCGCAAACATCTTGAAAAATTGTTTCTCCGTTTGAAAGACTAGCTATAAATCTATTGGGGGGAACTAAAGAGTTGACCTTCCTACATACTTGGACCATATGGGTCTCCTTCCTAAAATGCCGCCTACCTTAAATTGAATCGTCTATACAGTTAGCAACAACGAAATTTATTTTATTTTTAATATATCAACGTTCCCTATGAAATATTAATTGCTTACAGAA